>JAIEFH010000254.1 GCA_029067025.1 Oscillospiraceae bacterium
AGAGCGGCCAGCTTCTCCAGGGCCACCCGCAGGCGGCTGACGGGATGGGTGAGGAGAAATTCCGCCGTGTGGTTCCCCTCCTCCCCCGCCAGCAGGCCCATGGCGGTGAGGGCGGCGTAAAACGCCCCGCCCAGGCCCAGGATATTGCCGCACTCGGTGCCGTAAAACCCCATAATTGATCCAAATTGCAGCTTATCCAGGCCAAAGGCGGCGGAAAAGTCCCCCATCCCGGCAAACAGGGTAGACATCTCGTCCATGGAACCCGACATGGACGGATAGATGCCAATACATACAGCCATCAGCCCGCCCACAATGGCGGACCACACCAGAAAGCCCAGCCCGCCGGAGCGCAGCTCCTTGCGAAACACGGTCATTGCCCCACCCTCCCCTCGTAGTAATCAAAAAATTTGTTCTCAATGTCCAGCTCGGCGGTGGTTCCCTCCACCACCAGCCGCCCCTCCCGGATGATGGCGGCCCGGTCGCAGTACCGCTGCACCTCGTAGAGCACATGGGAGGAGAGGAACACTGTGGCCCCCTCCCGCCGCCGCTGCTCCAGCTCAGACCAGAAGGCCCGCTGAACCAGCGGATCCAGGCCGCTGGTGGGCTCGTCCAGGATGTACAGCCGGGGCCGGTGCTGCATGGCGCACACGATAGACACCTTTTTCCGGTTGCCCAGGCTCAGCTCCCGAATACGCTTGCCCATGTCCAGCTCCAGTGCCTGGCACAGCTCGTCCGCCCGGGCGCGGCAATCTATTTTGCGCAGACCGGCGGACAGCTTGATGACCTCCGATACCCGCATCTCCGGGTAAAACATGGCCTCGGAGGGCATATAGCCCACCTGGGCCAGTATTTTTTCCCGATCCCGCACACAGTCCAGCCCCAGCACCTTTGCCGTTCCGGCAGTTGGGGACAGCAGTCCCAGCAGGGTGCGGATGGTGGTGGATTTTCCCGCCCCGTTGGGGCCGATGAAGCCGAAACAGCCGCCTTCCGGAACCCGCAGGGTCAGGTCTGTCACCCCACGGGCTTTGCCGTAGGTTTTGGTGAGATGGTCAATGCGGATCATAGGTATTCCTCCTTATAGAGATGCTGCCGCAGCATATCCGCGTATTTTTTGTACTCCGCAAACAGCTTGTTGATCTCCTCGGGGGTATACGCCCCCGTCTCCGCCAGCATCCCCTCCGCCGCCAGCGTCAGCAGCCGTACCAGCACCTTTGGATCCACGCCGTCCTTGAACTTATGCAGATCCATCCGGCTGAGGAATTGGTCGGTGCTCTGGGCCAGCACATCGTCCAGCTTTTTCCGCAGTCCGGGGGTGAGCACGCTGTCCCGCTCGTAATAAGCCCGCATGACGAAGCGGAACAGCCCCGGATGGCGGCGCACCATGTCCATTTTCACCTTATGCCCGATCTCCAGGGTGCGGAAAAAGTCCGTCTCGCCAAAATAGCTGGCCTTCAGAATATGCCGGTTGAAGATGTTCATGCACTCGTCGATGGCGTACTGGAACAGGTAGAGGTACAGCTCCCGCTTGTCTTTGAAATAGTGGAACAGCAGGCTCTTGGACACCCCGGCCCGCTTGGCGATGGAGTCGGCGGAGGTCTTTTTGAAGGTGGCCGCGCCAAACTCTGTCATGGCGCTGTTTCGGATCAGATCCTGGCGCTCCTGGGAGAGCTTGAAAAATTTCGGGTTCATGGCAGTCCCCCCTTTCATTTTCACCATACCGCCGTTGACCAAATCGGTCAAGACCCCAAAATTGATTTGTGCCACATTCAAACACCCCCTGATTTCCGTGGAAATCAGGGGGTGTTCTCTATCTATTCTCGCTTTTCGTTCAGTGGGCGGCATCCTCGCCCAGCAGCTTGTCAATGGCGACCAGCTTGACGCAGAGCACAAAAATCTCCATGGCCGTCCGCAGATCCTCCTGGGACGGGTAGGTGGGGGCAATCCGGATATTGCTGTCATGGGGGTCTTTGCCGTAAGGATAGGTCGCGCCCGCCCCGGTCATCACCACACCGGCTTTTTTCGCCTTGGCCACAATGGCCTTCGCGCAGCCCTCAAGGGCGTCAAAGGAGATAAAATATCCCCCCTTGGGCGTCGTCCACGTCCCGATCCCCAGACCGCCCAGCTCGCTTTCCAGGGTGCCGATCACGATCTCAAACTTGGGGCGGAGGATGTCCGCGTGAAGGCGCATATGCTCCACCAGGCCATGGATATTGCCGAAAAACCGCACGTGGCGGAGCTGGTTCACCTTGTCATGGCCGATGGTCTGGATGGCCAGCTGCATTTTGATGTCCTCCATATTGTTGGGGGACGTGGCGATGGCCGCCAGCCCGGAGCCGGGGAAGCTGATCTTAGAGGTGGAGGCAAATTTATATACCAGATCCGGATTCCCCGCCCGTTTGCACTCCGCCAAAATTTCAATCAAGTGATCCTGATCCCGGTCGTACAGGTGATGTACCCCATAAGCGTTGTCCCAGTAGATACGGAAATCCTTGGCCGCCGGCTTCAGCCGGGCAAAACGGCGCACCGTATCGTCCGAGTAAGAAATTCCCTGGGGATTGGAGTATTTCGGTACGCACCAGATGCCCTTGATCGCGTCATCCGAAGCCACCAGCTCCTCCACCAGATCCATATCCGGGCCGGTGGGCGTCATGGGCACGTTAATCATCTCAATGCCGAAATACTGGGTAATGGCAAAATGGCGGTCGTATCCCGGAACGGGGCACAGGAATTTGACCTTGTCCAGCTTGCACCAGGGTGTGCTCCCCATCACGCCGTGGGTCATGGACCGGGAAATGGTATCGTACATCACGTTTAAGCTGGAGTTTCCATAGATGATGATGCTGTCAATGGGGTTTTCCATCATATCCCCGATCAGTTCCTTGGCTTCCTTGATTCCATCCAAAACCCCGTAGTTCCGGCAGTCGGTGCCGTCCTCACAGGTCAGGTCAACCTCACTGCTCAGCACGTCCATCATCCCCATGGACAAATCCAGCTGTTCGGTACAGGGCTTTCCTCTGGCCATATTCAGGCTCAGGCCTCTCCCCTGATATTCTTTATATTCGGCTTTCAGCTGAGCCTTCAGGCTTTTCAGCTCTTCTTTGGTCATTTCCGCATATGGTTTCATTGGGATCTCCTTTCAGTGTGAGGTACAAACTGTCACCATCATTTATATCGCATTTTCAGGATTTGCGCAAGTCCTTTACGCTTCGGCGCCGATATTTTTTAACAGCCTCCGCCCAGGAAAAATCCGAAAGATATGATTGCCATAAATCTCATATTTTGATAAAATGAAAAAATGGGATAGGTATAGAATATTACAGGGATGCCTTCCGCGCAAGGCGGCCGCCCCATGGAACCGCGGCTTTTGGGGCCGCCGCCCACCGCCGGATTTGTGCAGGGCCGGAATCATGCTGTTTGGGAGATATGGATCATGGAAAGAAGGACAACACGTTTTTTAAATATAAGCCTCGTTCTGGTATCGCTTTTCTGTGTCGTGATATTTATCGTCCAAACGATCTGCATGAGCCTGATGAGTGGAAACGCTGTCCGGCGGCTGGGCATCTTTTATATGTCCGGCATCAGTGAACAGGTGTCGTCCCATTTTGGAACCACCATTGAGCTTCGCCTGTCCCAGGTGGAATCCCTTGTGAATTCCGTCCCGCCCGGCCGCACAACCGGCGGGACATCCATGCAGGTCAACCTGACGTACAATGCCCGCTCGGCGGGATTTGAATACCTTGCGTTTTATACGGACGACGGAAGCTTCCATATGATCTACGGCTCCCAAGTGACGGCGGACGTCCCGGAGGCCCTGCACCGCTCTGTCCAGGGGGGCAAGCATAACGTCTGCGCGGGAAAGGACGAGGCGGGGATCCCGGTGGTATTGGTCGGTGTGCCGGCGGCTTATCCCATGGATGACGGAAATACCAGCGTCGCGCTGGTGGCCGGACTGTCCACCAAATACCTCGGCGACACATTGGAAAGCAACATTCAAAACGACAGCATGGAGTATTCCATCATCCGCGACGACGGCAGTTACGTTTTGGCCAACTACGCCGTGGAAGAGACGAATTATTTTGACCGGGTGGAAAATCTTTACGAAACGTACGGCGGAAAGGATCCGGCCCAATACGTAAAAGAATTCCGCGCCGCCATGGAAACCGACACGGATTATACCAGCGAGGTGCTGATCTCGGGCGAGCGCTGGAACGTCTACTGCACCACCCTCCCTAATTCAGACTGGCATCTGTTTTTGAAGATCTCCCATAACACGCTGGACGAAACCATCGACCTGCTTCAGAAAATATGGTCGTACATTTCCATCGGCGGCTGCTGCCTGATCGTCTGCGCCCTGCTGCTTGTCTTTGTGGGCTACTACCGGCTGACCAAAATGCAGATGCACGCGTTGGACGACGCCAGAAAAACCGCCGAGGAGGCCAAGCTGTCGGCGGAGCGCTCCAACCGGGCGAAAAACGAATTCCTCTCCAATATGAGCCATGACATCCGCACGCCGATGAACGGCATCATGGGAATGACGTCCATCGCCATCGGCAGCTTGGACAATCCGTCCCGGGTGCGCTCCTGCCTGAAGCGGATCCACGTATCCAGCCGGCATCTGCTGGGCCTCATTAACGATATGCTGGATATGTCCAAGATTGAGAGCGGCAATCTCTCTTTAAATATGGAGCCCCTCTCCATACGTGAGATCATGCAGAATATCATGACGATTATTCAGCCGCAGATCCAGGAGAAAAACCAACGCTTTAGTATCTATGTACATGAAATCTATCATGAAAATGTGTGCTCGGACAGGGTTCGGCTGGCCCAGATCCTGCTGAACATACTTGGAAACTCGGTGAAATTCACCCCGGAAGGCGGCATGATCGAGGCGGAGCTGTACGAGGAACCCTCCCCGAAGGGGGACGACTATATCCGTTCCCACCTGCACATCAGAGACAACGGCATCGGTATGTCCAAGGAATTCCAGAGCAGGATATTTGAGCCCTTTGCCAGAGAGGACAGCGCCCGCGTGGACAAGGCGGCCGGCGCCGGAATGGGCATGGCCATCACCAAATACATCGTAGACGCCATGGGCGGCACGATCGTCATAGAGAGCGAACAGGGAAAAGGAAGCCATTTCCACATCATTTTGGATATGGAAAAAGCGGCCCCTCAGGAGAAAGAGCTGCGCCTGCCAAGTCGGAATATTCTGATGATCGACGATGATGAAACCGCCAGCGGGCTCGCCGTCTCCGCGTTGGAATCCATCGGGCTTCGGGCGGAAACCGCGGCGGATGTCAATCAGGCTTTTCAAATGATCGAGGAGCGCCGCTGCGGAAACGAGCCCTATCATATGCTCCTGCTGGACTGGGACATCCAGGGACAGGACGGCATACAGGCCGCGGAGGAGCTGTCCGGCCGCTTTGGCCCAGATCTGCCGATCATCCTGCTCACCGACGGCGAGTGGGATGAACTGGAAGCATGGGCCGAAGGGGCCGGCGTCCGCGGCTTCATCTCCAAACCGCTATTCCGCTCCGGCCTTTACTATGGCCTGCGCCGCTTCATCGATATGCCCCCGGCGCAGCAGACGCAGGAGGCGGAGGCTGAGCCCGACCTGACGGGCAGGCGCGTCCTCCTGGCGGAGGACAACGAGCTGAACTGGGAAATCGCCAATGAACTGCTCCGCGAATTCGGGCTGGAAATGGAATGGGCGGAAAACGGCCGGATCTGCGTGGAGAAATTGGAAGCGTCCGCCCCCGGCTGGTATGACGCCATATTGATGGATCTGCGTATGCCCGTTATGACGGGCCTTGAAGCCGCCCAGGCCATCCGGGCGCTCCCGCGGGAGGACGCGCGAACCATCCCGATTATCGCCATCAGCGCCGACGCGTTTCAGGAGGACATTCAAAAATGTCTCAACTGCGGGATGAACGCCCATGCGGCCAAGCCCCTGGATCCGGATGAGGTCCTCTCCCTGCTGAGACAGCATCTGCACTAGGATCATCAATATCGGAAAAGGAGAATGCCGGACATGAAAAAGCTGCTTGCCTTGATATGCCTCCTGCTGTCTATCGCTCTTTTGTCCTCCTGTGTCAGCGCCCCACCCGTTGAGTCCGACGACAGCAGCGACAGTCCCGGCAATGACATCGAACTGACGCTGTGGGCCTTTCCGGTGGGCAACTGGGGCAATCCCACCGCGGTGTCCGCCATATTGACCAGCTTTCATAAGGAGTATCCAAACATCCATATTTCCGTGGAATATCTGAATTACGATACCGGCGATGAAAGGGTCAATCAGGCCGTCCTGGACGGCACCGCCCCGGATCTCATCCTGGAGGGCCCGGAGCGCCTTGTGACAAGCTGGGGGGAGCAGGGCTGGATGGCAGATTTATCCGACCTGTGGGAATCCCGGCAGGCCGGTGAAATCTATGACAACATCCGAGAGGCCTGCCGGCACAGCAATGGGGCCTATTATGAGTTCCCCATCTGTATGTCCGCCCACTGCATGGCCATCAACTATGATATGTTCCGGGAGGCGGGAGCCCTCCAGTACATCGACGAAGAAACCCACACCTGGACGACAGACGACTTTATCCAGGCGGTTCACGCCTTGGCCGCCTGGGGGCAGACAAGCGCGGGCATCGTCTACTGCAAAAACCAAAGCGGGGACCAGGGGACGCGCGCGCTGGTCACCAACCTGTACAGCGGCTCCTTTACCGATGATACCCACACATCCTATACCGTTGACAGCGAGGAGAACAAACAGGCCCTGCGGCTTCTCTATGATCTAGAGGGCATTACCTTTGAACCGTCCCTCTCCTCCTCCGACGCGATCGACCTGTTCTGCAAAAAGGAAACCGCCATGTGCTTCTGCTGGAACGCGTCCGTCGAGATCCAGCAGACCATCAACAACCCCGACTTGGATTTCGAGGTTTTCCCCATGGCCTTCCCCACCGATGGGGACGCGCCGGAGCTTCAGGGCGGCATCTGGGGGTTCGGCGTTTTTGACAACGGAAGCGACGCCCGGGTCGAGGCGGCCAAAACCTTTATCCGCTATATCACCGAGAATGACGCTCCCTACACAAAGGCAGTCCAGACCTCCTCCTACTGGCCGGTGCGGGATATGGACAATATCTATCAGAATGATATGCTCATGACGGAATACAGCATTTTTACGCCATATATGGGCGACTATTATCAGATCACCCCCGGATGGGCCCAGGCGCGCACCGCGTGGTGGCAGGCGCTGGCCAAAATCGGAGCCGGAACCGACATCTCAGAAGCGGTAAAGGGCTTCCCCTCCCCGGACTGACCGGGCTTTGGCAGGCGGCCTCTCCGTCAACAGCGACGTCCCCTGTGGGCGGCGTTCTCCGTACACAGCAAAAGCGGCCCCGGAGGGAAATCCTCCGGGGCCGTTCTCATGTCCGCGCAGCGGGTCATTCCACCGTTTTCAGGCTCTCCACCATATCCACCTTTTTCAGCTTGAAGTGGGCGGCGATGTTCACCGCCACGGAGAACACCACCGTCAGTACCGCCGCCAGCACGTAGGCGTAGGGCGGCGCGGCGCGGCCGAACATCACGATGTCCACCTCCACCGTCAGCACCATCCAGGCGTGGAGGAACCGGCCCATGACCAGCCCCAGGACGATGCCGAACAGGGTGAGGAACAGGTTTTCCCGGTAGACGTAGGCGGTGACCTCCCGGTCATAGAAGCCCAGCACCTTGAGGGTAGCCAGCTCCCGCACACGCTCGGTGATGTTGATGTTGGTCAGATTGTAAAGCACCACGAAGGCCAGCGCCGCCGCCGCCACGATGATGATGACCACCGCGTAGTCAATGGCCTCCATGCTGTCGGTGAAGTTGTCCCGCAGGGTGGCGATGTAGGAGTAGGAGTCCACCCCGTCCATGGCCATCAACTGGCTGGACACCGTGTCCGACTCCTCCTCCCCCGCCCCATCGGCGTAGCGCAGGAGCATCACGTTCTGCTCCGGCTCCTCGCCGAACAGCTCCTGATAGCAGGTATTGGACAGGTAAACATAGTGAGAGACATAGTTCTCCGCGATGTCGGCCACCACGGCGTCCACCCGCTTATCCCCGTCCAGGGTGATGGTGTCGCCCACCGACACGCCCAGCAGCTCGGACAGCTTCTCGGTGATGACCACCCCGCCGTCGGGCAGGGTGACGCTCCCGTCGTCCAGCCGGTGGCCCAGCTGGATGAACTCGTTAAAGCGCTCCAGATCGTCCACGGCGAACAGATAGACGTTCTGGGCGGGCCCGCTGCTGGACGCCTCCAGCATGGTCTCGCTGGTGATCAGATAGTCCTCCACCCAGGGGCTGTCGGTCAAATACCGCTCCACCGACCCCAGCTTTTGCGCTCCCGCGTCCTTGTCCAGACCCACGGTGGCGTCATAGAGGAACACATGGTCAAACTGCTCGTTGAGGATGGAGAAGATGGACTCATGCAGGCCGAAGCCGGTGACGATCAGGGCGGTACAGCCGCCGATGCCGATCACGGTCATCCAGAACCGCCGCTGATAGCGGAACAGGTTGCGCATGGTCACCTTCCAGGTGAAGGTGAGCCGCTTCCAGATGGGCCGGATCCGCTCCAGGAACACCCGGCGGCCCGCCTTAGGGGCCCGGGGCCGCATCAGGTTGGCGGGGGTGGCGATGAGGGTGGACAAGCAGGCCCACAGCGCCGCCCCGGTGGTACACGCCACCGCCGCCAGCACCGCCCACACATACAGCCCCACCTGGGGCTTGAACTCCAGGGCGGGGATGGCGTACATGATGTTGAAGGCGTTGGCGATGACCAGCGGGATCAGGGTGCAGCCCAGCCCCAGCCCCAATATACCGCCCACCAGGCTGGCGGAAAAGGCGTAGCCGATGTACTTTTTGGCGATGGCCAGCCTGGAGAAACCCAGGGCCTTCAGCGAGCCGATCTGGGTGCGCTGCTCCTCCACCATGCGGGTCATGGTGGTCAGGCAGGCCAGCGCCGCCACCAGGAAAAAAATCACCGGGAACACGTTGGCCAGGTTGCCCACCCGGTCGGAGTCTTGGGAGTAGCCCACAATGCCCGCGTTGGTGAACCGGCTCAGGACGTACCACTCGCACTCCTCCACATCGTCCAGCTCCTCCTGGGCGTCGTCCAGCTTCTTCTGGGCGTCAGCGATCTCCTCGTCCGCCTCCGCTTTGCCGTCCTCATACTCCCGGAGGCCGTCGGCATACTCCCGCTCGCCGTCGTTCAGCTCCGCCAGCGCGTCGTCCAGCTCCTGCCGCCCGTCCACACGGGCCTGGCGCAGATCCGCCACGCCCTTGTTGTATTCCGCCCAGCCGTCCCGGAGGTCGATCTCCCCCTGCTCCAGCTCGGCCCTGGCGTCCTCCAGCTTGGCCCAGGCGTCGTCCAGCTCTGTTTTGGCGTCGTCCAGCTCTTTCTTCGCGTCCGCCAGCTCTTGTTCGGCGTCGTCCAGCTCCGCCTTGGCGTCCGCCAGCTCTTGTTCGCCCTCCTCCAGTTCCGCCTTGGCCTCGTCCAGCTCCTTTTTGGCCTCGTCCAGCTCCCGCTGGGCGGCGTTCAGCTGGCTCCTGGCCCCGCTGAGCTGCGCCGCCCCGGCGTCCAGCTCCGCCTTGCCCTGCTCCAACGCGGCATAGCCCCCATCCAGCAGAGCCTGATTTTTGTCCAGCTCAGCTTTAAGTCCCGCCAACGCCGCCTCGGCGGCCTCATGGCCCATCTCTTCCGCAAGTGCATCCAGCTGATCGTTGTATTGCTTCCAGCCATTGTCCAGCTGAGCCTTCTGCATATCCAGATTCTTTTTGTTCTCCTGGTATTCCTTCAGGCCACCGTCATATTTGGCCTGTCCGCTCCGATAGCTGGCCAGACCGCTGTTATACTGCGCCAACCCGTCCTCGTACTCCTTCAGGCCGTCCTCATACTTGGCCTTGCCGTCCTCGTACTCCTTTAGGGCGTCCTCGTACTTGGCCTTGCCGTCCTCATACTCGGCCAAGCCGTCCTGGTACTCAGCCCAGCCGTCCTCATATTTTTTTAGGCCGTCCTGATACTCGGCCAGCCCGTCCTCGTACTCCTGACGGCCGTCGGCCAGGTCGATTTCCCCCTGGCGCAGGTCAGCCAGGGCGTCCCTCAGCTTTCGTTCTGCGTCGGCGATCTCACGGGCGTAGGTCTCCTCCCCGTCGTAGTAGTCCGCCCAGCCGTCGTCCAGCTCTTTTCGTCCGTCCTGGAGCTCCTGCCAGGCGTCGGCCAGCTCCTTGTCCGCGTCCGCCTTGGCGTCCTCAAACTCCCGGCGGGCGTCGTCCAGTTCGGCCTGGGCATCCCCGATGAGGGTGTCGTGCCGGATCTGGGCCCGCTGGTCCGCCAGACCGTCCAGGCTGTCCACCAGGGCGTCTATTTTCTCCTCGTACTCGTCGCCGTAGCTGTCCAGCGCAGCCAGCCCCTGGCCGGTAAAGTAGGCGCAGGTATAGTAATCAAAGGTAAAGTTCTCCCTCGGCACGTAGACAAAGGCATCCACCGAGCCGCTGCCCAGCGAGGAATTGCCCCGCTCCAGGCCCACGTACAGCGGGGAGTTCACCACGCCCACGATGGTATAGGCGGTGTTTTCCAAATCGCCCTCGTGATCCTCGGTGAGGGTGACCTCCAATTTATCCCCCACCTGAAGGCCCAGCTTTACCAGCAGCAAATGTTCGGTGACGCACTCGTCCGGGGCTTCCGGCAGACGGCCCTCCACCACCTCCAGCAGATTGAGCCGCTCCGGCATGGAGCGCAGGTTGACAATGCGGTCAATGGCTGTGGCGTCCAGATCCCGGCAGCCCTCCACCGCCTCAATGCCCGCCGCAGCCGCCAGGGCGTCCAGATCCTCCTCCGTCAGCCCCAGGGTGGACAGCACATAGCCGTCCATCAGGCTGGTGCGGTCATAGTAATTGTCTGCCGTGTACTGCATATCCGGCGCGGCGGAGCGCAGGCCGGACAGGAAGGCCACCGCCAGCGCCGCCAGCACCAGAATGGACACATACCGATTCAGGGTGTTTTTGATCTCCCGGAACGCGTCGGTGGTCAGGCGGTTTTTCCGTGTTACCATTCGATCTCCTCCACCGGGGTGGGCCGCTCATTGCGCTCCACAGCGGCCACCCGGCCGCTCTTAATGTGGATGACCTTGTCGGCCATGGGGGTGAGGGCGGTGTTGTGGGTGATGACGATGACCGTCATGCCCTCCTGGCGGCAGGTGTCCTGGAGCAGTTTCAAAATGGCCTTGCCGGTGACATAATCCAGCGCGCCGGTGGGCTCGTCGCACAGCAGCAGCTTGGGGTTCTTGGCCAGGGCCCGGGCAATGGCCACCCGCTGCTGCTCGCCGCCGGAGAGCTGGGCGGGAAAATTGTCCAGCCGATCCCCCAGCCCCACGTGCTCCAGCACATCCCGGGCGTCCAGGGGCTCCCGGCAGATCTGGGCGGCCAGCTCCACGTTTTCCAGGGCGGTCAGGTTCTGTACCAGGTTATAAAACTGGAACACAAAACCGATGTCGTGTCGCCGGTAAGCGGTGAGCTGCTTGGCGTTGTAGTCGCTCACCCGCGCGCCGTCCACGGTGATGACGCCGCCGGAGCAGGCGTCCATCCCGCCCAGCATATTCAGCACCGTGGTCTTGCCCGCGCCGGAGGGGCCCACGATGATGGTGAACTCACCCTTTTCCACCGCGAAGTCCACGCCGTCCACCGCTTTGATGGTGATCTCGCCCATTTTATACTCTTTTTTCACGTTTTCAAAGGATATGTAGCTCATTCGCTTCTCTCCATTCCGGGACGATAAGCTCCGCGCAGGCCGGCCGTCCGCTTTTGGGCACATAATAGCGCGCCTGTGTTTGCGTGATGGTTCCAATCTGTTTCCGAATGATTAAATATTATACTTTTTCCGCCCGGAGCGCAACCGGTTTGCGCTAAAATTCAGGATTTATTCAAAAGATTCTTGACATCCCTGCCAAAGTGTGCCAAAGAGGGGCCATTTTCAAAGGTTGCGGTTGACTAACCGCCCCTTCGCGGCTAAAATGAACCTACTGATAAGGGAGTAGTCGGCGGCGGCCATAGGTCGCTGTGGCGCAGTCAACATACTGGCGGGACACCCGTCTGGCTGCGCCTGGGCCCCCACGAAAGCCCAGCCGTTAGGCGGGTTTCGTGGGGAGAGGAGGCACAGCGGAGTGGGCGAGCTTTCCCAGAAGGGGGAATCGAGTAAGCGTAGCTTGTGCCGACGATGACGAGACTTATCCGCACGGGTGCGGGTATGGTCTCTTTTTTTATTGTCCCGCATACCCTACAAACAAGAAGGGATGATGTATCATGGGATTTTCCGCGCTGTTCATTTTGGCCGTGGGCCTGTCCATGGACGCCTTCGCCGTGGCCATCTGCAAGGGGTTGTCCATCCGGGCGCTGATGCCCCGGCACGCGATCATCGTCGGGCTGTGGTTTGGGTCCTTCCAGGCGCTGATGCCCACCATCGGCTGGCTGCTGGGCTCCGCCTTTACCGATCTGATCGAGTCAGTGGACCATTGGATCGCCTTTGTCCTGCTGGCCCTCATTGGCGGCAACATGATCCGGGAGGCGGTTGGCAAGGACGAGGAGGAGTGCGACCCCTCCCTAGCCCCCCTGACCATGCTGCTGCTGGCGGTGGCCACCTCCATCGACGCGCTGGCGGTGGGGGTCACCTTTGCCTTCCTGCGGGTGGACATCCTCCCCGCCGTCACCCTCATCGGGGTGTGTACCTTCCTCATCTCCGCCGCGGGGGTGAAGGTGGGCAACATGTTCGGCGTGCGGTACAAGGCCAGGGCGGAGCTGGCCGGCGGGGTGGTACTGGTGCTCATCGGGCTGAAAATCCTGCTGGAGCATTTGGAACTGCTCCCGTTCTGAGTTGATCCGTGTTTTGGAAAGGGCGGCTGTCCGATATGGACAGCCGCCCTTTTTGCCTGTTGAAACAAACACGAAAATATGATATAGTAGATTGTTATCTTGGAAACAATGCCTTGTGACAGGGGCTTTCAGGGAGGTGCGCGCCATGAAATATCAGCAGTGGAACCTGCGCCGCCCCGGTGCGCCCTCTGTCCGGCGCTCGCTGGAGGCGGCGGGGCTGTCCCCTCTGTGCGCGGTGGTGCTGTCCGCCCGTGGAATGAGCGGGCAGGCGGAGGCCGCCCAATTCCTCGCCAGCGGCCCGGAGCTTTTCCATGATCCCTTCCTCCTCAAGGGCATGGATCAAGCCGTGGCCCGCGTCCGCCGTGCCATTGACCATCAGGAACTGATGTGCGTCTATGGCGACTATGATGTAGACGGCATCACCGCCACCTGCCTGCTCACCGAGGCGCTCACTTTATTGGGCGGGACGGCGGTCAGCTATATCCCTGACCGCACCGAGGAGGGCTATGGCCTGAACCAAGGCGCTGTCAAGCGCCTGGCAGAGCAGGGCGTAACGCTCATCGTCACCGTGGACTGCGGCATCACCGCCGTGGACGAGGTGGAATTTGCCCGCTCGCTGGGGGTGGACGTGGTGGTCACCGACCACCACCACTGCAAAGATGTGCTTCCCGCCGCCCAGGCGGTGGTGGATCCCCGCCGCCCCGACTGCGCCTATCCCTTCCCGGAACTGGCCGGGGTCGGGGTGGCGCTGAAGCTGGCCCAGGCCCTGGTCTCCCCGGAAGAGCGGGAAGCCATGTTCCTCCGCTTTGGGGAACTGGCCGCCATCGGTACTGTGGCCGACGTGATGCGCCTCACCGACGAAAACCGCGCCCTGGTCCGCATGGGGCTGGAGCTGCTGGCCCATACAAAACGCCCCGGCCTGCGCGCCCTGCTGCGGGAGGCGGGCCTGGAGCCGGGGGCCGCCCCCACCGCCGTCAACATCGGCTACGGTCTGGCCCCCCGGATCAATGCCGCCGGGCGGATGGAGCAGGCCATGGTGGCGCTGGAGCTGCTGCTCACCCGGGACGAGGAGCGGGGCGAGGCCCTGGCCCACGCCCTGTGCCGCCTGAACCGGGAACGTCAGGCCATCGAGCAGGACATCTACGACCAGTGCGCCGGGCTGCTGGAGGCGCGGCCCGAGCTGGCCTCCCCCGCCATCGTGTTGGCGGGCGAGGGCTGGCACCAGGGGGTCGTGGGCATCGTGGCCTCCCGGCTGGCGGAAAAATATTCCTGCCCCGCCATGATGATCAGCCTGGAAAACGGCCAGGGCAAGGGCTCCTGCCGCTCCTTCGGCGGGTTCAACCTGTTCGCCGCCCTGGAGCGGTGCGCCCACCTCTTTGACGCCTACGGCGGCCACGAAATGGCGGCGGGCTTCACCATTCCGGAGGAGAACATCCCCGCCTTCCGGCAGCTTATCTGCCAGCTGGTGTCCGCCTACGCCGGGGGAGAGCCTATGGAGGCCGCCATCGACGTGGACGCGGAGGTGGACGACTGCGCCCTGCTCAGCGCCTCCCAGGTGGAGTCTCTGTCCGCCCTGGAGCCCTTCGGCTCGGGCAACCCCAAGCCCGTGCTGCTGCTGCGGGGGGCCTGCGTGACCTCCTGCCGGGACGTGGGGGGCGGGCGGCATTTGAAGATGAAGCTGCGGCGGGACGGGATGGTGCTGGACGCCATCTTCTTCTCCGCCAATTCCGCCGCCTGCGGCGTGTCCGCCGGGGAGCGGCTGGACGTACTCTTTACCCCCCAGATCAACGAGTTCCGGGGCAACCGCGCCGTACAGCTCCAGTTGTGCGATCTGCGCCCCGCCCCTACCCGTGCCGCGCTGGAGCAGGAGCTGTTCTGCCGGCTGCGGGAGGGAGAGGAGCTGTCCCGGTGGGAGGCGGGCCTGCTGCTGCCCTCCCGGCAGGATTTCGCCCGGCTGTGGCGGTTTTTAGAGCACAACGCCATCGGCGGCTGGATGGACGCCGGCCCCGCCCTGCTGCGCCAGGCCGCGCGCCAGCCCGACGGGCACACCGCCTACGGACGCACACTGGTCTGCCTCCACGTGATGGGGGACCGGGGGCTGATCCACCTGGAGCAGGATCGGCTGCGGCTGTGCCGCCCTGAGGACAAGGTGGATCTGGAGCAGGCCGCGCTGATGCGGAAGCTGCGGGCTTTTTTGGACGAGAACTGAGCAATCCCATAAGGAGGGCGCTATGATGGATCTAGCCCATGAGAGATATGAAGAACTAGAGCGGCACATACTGGAGACCAATCCCAGCGCGGATGTGGAGCGCATCCGTGCCGCCTTTGAATACGCCAACGACCACCACGGGCCCCAGCTGCGCAAAAGCGGCGAGCCCTATATCATCCACCCCATCGCCGTGGCGGAGATCATCAACGAGCTGGAGCTGGATCAGGACTCCATTGTCGCCGCCCTGCTCCACGACTGCATTGAGGACACCGACTCCACCCACGGCGACATCGCCAAGCTGTTCGGCGCTCAGGTGGCCAACCTGGTGGAAGGCGTCACCAAGCTCACCCGGATGCAGTACACCTCCCGGGAGGACGAGCAGATGGAAAACCTGCGCAAGATGTTCATGGCCATGGCCAAGGACGTGCGGGTCATCCTCATCAAGCTGTGCGACCGGCTGCACAATATGCGCACCCTCCAGTACCAGTCCGACGCCAAGCAGAAGGAGAAGGCCCTGGAGACCATGGAGGTCTACGCCCCCATCGCCCACCGCTTAGGTATGCAGAAGCTGAAATGGGAGCTGGAGGATCTGGCCCTGTGCTACCTGGATCCGGTGGGCTTCCATGACGTAGAGGAGGAGCTGGCCAACATCACCACCCTCCACGCGGGCTTCCTGTACAATATGCAGGCCCACATCGAGCACCGCCTGGCCCAGGAGGGCGTCCACTGCAAGGTCTACGGGCGGCTCAAGCACATCTACTCCATCTACCGCAAGATGTACGCCCAGAACAAGACGCTGAACGAGATCTTTGACCTGTACGCCTTCCGGGTCATCGTGGAGGACATCCCCGCCTGCTACAACGTACTGGGCTGCATCCACGATATGTTCAAGCCCGTGCTGGGCCGGTTCAAGGACTATATCGGCACCCCCAAGCCCAACGGCTACCAGTCCCTGCACACCACTGTGGTGGGCAAAGACGGCATCCCCTTCGAGGTGCAGATCCGCACCTGGCAGATGCACCAGACCGCCGAGTACGGCGTGGCCGCCCACTGGAAATACAAGCAGGGGCTGGCCAACAGCAAGCTGGGCACGGAGCGGGAGTTCGAGTGGGTGCGCAAGCTGCTGGAGAGCCAGCAGGACACCGACCCGGACGAATTTGTCCGCACCCTCCGGGTGGATATGTTCTCCGACGAGGTGTTCGTGTTCACCCCCAACGGGGACGTGAAGAGCCTGCCCGCCGGGGCCACCCCCATCGACTTCGCCTATTCCATCCACTCCGCCGTGGGCAACTCCATGACCGGGGCCCGGGTGAACGGCCGCATCGTCACCTTTGAGACGCCGCTGAAAAACGGCGACATCGTGGAGATCATCACCTCCAAATCCGCCCGGGGCCCCAGCCGGGACTGGATGAAGATCTGCAAATCCAACGAGGCCCGCAACAAGATCCGCCAGTGGTTCAAAAAGGAGCGCCGGGAGGAGAACATCGCCACCGGCCGGGCCATGTTCGAGTCGGAACTGAAGCACGCCGGGCTGACCCTGTCCGCCATCACCGCCAGCGCCGACCTGCTGGACACCCTGCTCAAGCGGGTGCGGTTCGGCGCGCTGGACGAGCTGTACGCCGCCATTGGCTACGGCGGCCTGTCCGCCCAGAAGGCCGCCGGGCGCATCAAGGAGGAGATGACCCGCCTGGGCCGGCTGGAGCGCCAGCGGGCGGAGCAGGAGGCCATGCAGGCGGCGGTCTCCGCCGGGGAAACGGTTTACCCCTCCACCGCCAAGGGCCCCGTCCAGGTCCCCCGCCGCTCTACCAGCGGCATCATCGTGGAGGGGCTGGACAACTGCATGGTGAAGTTCTCCAAGTGCTGCACCCCTGTGCCCGGTGATCCGGTCACCGGCTTCATCACCAAGGGCTATGGCGTGTCCATCCACCGGCAGGACTGCCCCAACGCCGACCCCGCCCGCCGCAAGCCGGAGGAGCAGGGCCGGTGGGTGAAGGTGTCCTGGGCCGACACCGGGGACTCCACCTTCCGCACCTCGCTGGAGATCTCCGCCAAGGACCGGGACGGCCTGGCCCTGGACGTGGCCATGGCCCTGTCCGCCCAGAAGGCAAAGCTGAACAACCTGTCCGCCCGCAGCCAGCCCGACGGCTACGCCATCATCCACCTGGAACTGGCCGTCCAGGGGCAGGATGAGCTGACCCGCATCATCAACAAGCTGTCCCAGATCAACGGGGTGTTCCTGGTCAAACGGGCCGGAGGGTAGGTCGCCGAAAGGCGACCGTCCCCTCCCATTGGAAAAAGCGCGGGAAATCCTTTTACAAGGAGTCTGATCTTCTATGTCCGACTGCAAGTTCCAGCCGCTGCTGTTCGGCGGCGACATCAACGTATACAGCGTGGCCCGGGCCTTCCACGAGGCCTACGGGGTCAAGAGTATCGCCTTCGGCAAGTTCGTGTCCTTCCCCTGCTCCTACAGCTCCATCATCGACTACCGCCCCTGCCTGGAAAACGAGGACGCGGACGTGTTCCTCCAAAACGTCAAGAATGTGGCGGCGGAGTGCCGGGATAAAACCGTGCTGGTCATCGGCTGTGGGGACAGCTATGTGAAGCTGGCCGCCCACCTCAGGGATCAGTTCCCCGCCAATGTAACGTGCAACTATATCAGCGGGGAGATGCTGGACAAACTTACCGACAAGGAGCAGTTCTACGCCCTGTGCGACCAGTACGGCATCGACCACCCGGCCACCTTTGTGTACTCGGGGAACATGGGCCACGATTTTGAGCTGCCCTGGGGCGCGCCCTATGTGGCCAAGCCCGCCGACGGCGTGGCCTACTGGGCCACCGGCCACAGGGAGCTGAAAAAGGTGTACATCTGCCAGTCCTGGGACGAACTGCTCTCCGCCCTGGACGAGGTGTACGCCGCGGGCTATCCGGGCAAAATGATCCTCCAGGAGTTCATCCCCGGGGACGACACCTATATGCGGGTGCTCACCAACTACTCCGACACCCACGGCAAGGTAAAGCTGATGTGCTTGGGCCACGTGCTGCTGGAGGAACACTCCCCCCACGGCATCGGCAACCACGCCGTCATCATCACCGAGCACGACCAGGGTCTGTGCGATAAGATCCGGGGGATGCTGGAGGACATCGGCTACGTGGGCTTCTCCAACTTCGACATCAAGTTCGACCAGCGGGACGGCAAATACAAAGCCTTCGAGATCAACACCCGCCAGGGGCGCAGCAACTACTATGTCACCGGCTCGGGGCACAACATCGCCCAGTATCTGGTGGGCGATCTGGTGGAGGGCAAAGACCTGCCCCTGACGGTGGTAAAGAACCGCTCCATCTGGCGGATGATCCCCCGGCGGCTGGCCTATCGCTTTATCCCCAAGCGCTACCACGGCGAGATGAAGGCGCTGTTCAAGGCCGGGGCCGACCACCACTCCATGGAGTACCGCCCCGACTACACCCTAAAGCGCGTCTGGCGTGTTTGGAAAAACCACATCGGCTGCTGGGTGCGTTTCTGTAAATACTGCAAGAAACCAGATACCATATCTTAAAAGCTATGGATACTGGCTCCCTGAACCCCTTGTATTGCAGCGGTTTCAGAGGTTTAGAATTTGGAGGGATGAGATGATGAACGCACTTGTTATAAACTGTAGTCCTGTGCGGACAGGAGCAACCGCAGAAATCGTAAGCATTGTTTCGGAAAAATTGTCTCACAAATATATCACGAAAAGTGTCTGTATTGATGACTATCAGTTTGAGTTTTGCAAGGGGTGCAGGAGTTGTCATGCAACCGCAAAATGTGTTCAACATGATGGTGCAAATTTGTTGATGGATGAATTTGAGTGGGCTGATATCATCGTCTCGGTCTCCCCCTCCTATTGGGCGGATATTCCAGGCCAATTTAAAGCGTTTATCGACAGATGTACCCCTTGGTGCAATACCCACGAGCCCCACGCGACGATCAGCGCTGGCAAAAAGGGCTATACGATAGCGCTGAGGACAGGTCCCACTATGAGAGAATGCGACAGAATTATTGGTAGCATAGAACATTTTTACGGCCATTTAGAAATTGAATGCTGTGGAAATCTTGGTTTATGCTCGGTAGAATTTAAAGAGGCCGTAAAAGATAGAACAGACGAAATCTTGACGTTTTGTGAGCAAATATAGGAACATACAGATTTCAATTTGTTGGGGCGCTTTCAAGCCCAAGTTCTCTCCTATCGCAGGGGCGGGGCATTTCTGCCAGGCTGCTGCACAGCTCAGTACACAATCGAAGCTGTTTCTAACTGCTTGAAACTACGCAACATTGATTAAAGCTGAACCAGCGCCCCTATCATTGAAAGCTAAAGGCATCAATTGCCCGAACCCCTTGCATTGCAGCGCTTTTAGAGGTTCGGGCGGTGATTGTTACACAAAAAGTACACAAGTTTTTGTTTCTACACAAGAACAATAAATCGATATTTGAGGGATTGGAACATGAATAAAAAGCAAATAACTGTTATGACAATCTTAACATTGGTTTTAGCTTTTATGGATATATCTGGCTTGCCTGCGGCATTGTTTATAAATTGCCGTTTATCCGACGTGACGCCATATATCATGAGCCTTCTGGTAAATTTTTTAATCATAGGATTTTTGGCATGGCTTGTCCTGAAATCATTTGGAAAAGATTGGCCGCTTGGACTTCATACTTCTGGCTTGGCAGAGGGTATAAAAAAGTACGCTTTTGCAGGCGTTGTAGCGGGTATTTTATCTTGCATTGCATTTACCATAGGGCTTGCACCTTTTGATTATAATCCGAGTCTATGGAAAATCCTGATTGAAGGCGTTTTATATTATTTGGGTGTGGCGATTATTGAGGAGCTATATGTCAGAGGTTTGTTCCTTAACATTGTTGACAAAATTGCTCACAAAAAGGAATATCATACGGTCATTGCCATATGGGTATCATCAGTTGTTTTTGGATTGGGGCATATTCCCGGTATGATTGGTATGGAGCCGCTTGTGGTTCTATTTAAAGTAATTTCGACTATCGGAATGGGTTTGTATTTTGGGACGATATACAAACAGACGAATAATCTGTGGGTGCCGATTATCCTGCATGGCTTTATTGATATATGTGCTCTGCCGTACTGCTTTACTACGTACAGCGGATATAAAACAATAAGCCTAATCGGACTTGTTATCATATATACGCTATTGGGTATATACAGTATCGCTCTGATGAAACCCAAAAAACGATAAATTCCAGTTTATCGAGGAGTTTGTTTCTATTAGGCTGGTACACAGCTCAGTACACAATTGAGGTTTTTTCTAACTGCTTGAACCTACACGGCCTTGATTAAGACCAAACCAGCGTCCCCATCATTGAAAGAAAAAGTATCCAAAAAGAACTTTAGACCGTTGTCAAAACTGTCTATCGGCAACGAAAACAGCATCGTGTTTGAAAAGAGTATGATATACAAATGAAGTATGAAACCAAATTAGGCGTTTTGGGCGGCATGGGCCCCCAGGCCACCCAGGTGTTCTACCAGTTTGTGCTGGACCGCACCGACGCGGCAAAGGATCAGGATCACCTCCCCGCCGTCATCCTGTCCGACACCGGTATCCCCGACCGCACCGCCGCCATCCTCTCCGGGAACACGGAGGAGTTGTATCAACGGCTGCTCGGCGACGCGAAAACGCTGGAAGCCTGCGGCTGCACCGTGCTGGCCATTCCCTGCAACACCTCCCACTACTTCGCCGACCGGCTCCAGGGGGACATTGGCGTACCCATCATCCATATGCTGCGGGAGGCCGCCGCCGCCCTGGCCGCCCAGGGCAAAAAGCGCCCCGGCATCCTGGCCACCGACGGCACCATCCAGACCGGGCTGTACCAAAAGGAGTGCGCCAACCTGGGAATGGAGGCGGTGGCCCCCGACCCGGACACCCAAAAGCTGGTCATGTCCATCATCTATGACGAGATCAAGCAGGGGGAGAAGGGCAGCCGGGAGAAATTCGCCCACATCGACAGGGCCATCCGCCGCTCCGGGTGCGACTGCGCCATTCTGGCCTGCACCGAGCTGTCCGTGTTCGCCACCTACCACCCGCTGCCCTCCTTCTACCTGGACGCCATGATGGTTATGGCGGAGCGGGCGGTGGAGCGCTGCGGCTATCCCCTGCGCACCATCTGAGTTACTTTTTCTCGAGAGAAAAAGTAACCAAAAAGAGCTTTAGTTCGCTACCAACTGGGGGCTTTCTGTTCCATTTCTGCCCGACAACGAAAGAGTCCCCTTTATTGGCAAGCAGTATAAGTTTACGGAGGTTTTCACCATGGAACTGACATTTTTTTCCCTGCGTGAATACTGCCAGCTATTGGACAAGCTGGGCCTGCTGGCCGCCCCTCTGCCGGACGGGCTGGATTTGGGCCGCACGGTGGAACTGGTGTCCTACAGCTCTCAAGAGGTGCTTCCCGGCACCCTGTTTATCTGCAAGGGCGCCCATTTCAAGCCCGAGTATCTGGCGGACGCCAAGCGCCGGGGGGCCTTTGCCTATGTCAGCGAGACGGTCTACCCGTCGGTAGATCTGCCCTGCGTTCAGGTGGGCGATATGCGCCGCGCCCTGGCGCCCCTGGCGGTGAAGTACTACAACGACCCGTCCCAAACGCTGAAGGTCATCGGCGTCACCGGCACCAAGGGCAAGTCGTCCACCACCTACTATTTAAAATATATCCTGGACGAATTCCTGGCCCCCCGGGGGAAATCCTGCGGGGTCATCTCGTCCATCGACACCTGGGACGGGGTGGAGCGGTTTGAGTCCCACCTGACCACCCCGGAACCGCTGGAGCTGCAAAAGCACTTTGCCAACGCCGCAGCTTCCGGGCTGGAGTACGTGGTGATGGAGGCGTCCAGCCAGGCGCTGAAGTATCATCGCACCCTGGGCACCCGGTTCGCCGCCGCCGCCTTTTTGAACATCGGCACCGACCACATCTCCCCCATCGAGCACCCGGACTTTGACGACTACTTCCACTCCAAGCTGAAAATTTTCGCCCAAGCGGAGCTGTCCTGTGTCAACCTGGACTGCGACCACGCCCAGGAGGCCCTGGAGGCCGCGCAGAGCGTCCCCGGCACGGCGGTGTTCACCTTCTCCCGGCACAACCCCGCCGCGAATGTGTATGGTCACGACGTGCGGAAGGTGGGGAGCGACATCATTTTCCAGGTGGACGGGGCGCGGCTGGGCGGCACATACCGCCTGACCATGCCGGGGCTGTTCAACGTGGACAACGCTCTGGCCGCCATCGCCATCTGCCAGGGGCTGGGCATCCCCCAGGACGCCGTCCGGGAGGGGCTGGGCCGCGCCCGGGTGCCGGGGCGGATGGAGGTGTACTCCAGCGAAAACGGGGACGTGACCGCCATCGTGGACTACGCCCACAACCGCATGAGCTTTGAGACGCTGTTCCGCTCCGTGGTTCAGGAGTACCCCGGACGGCGGATCGTCACCGTGTTTGGCTGCCCCGGTAAGAAGGCCTTTGACCGCCGCCGGGATCTGGGCGAGGTGTCCGGCCAGTACTCCGACCTGGTGGTGCTCACCGAGGAGGACTCCGGCGAGGAGGACACCGTGTCCATCTGCAAGGAGATCGCCTCCCACGTGGCCTGCCCCTGTGAGATTCAGCCCAACCGGGGTGAGGCCATCCGCCAGGCGGTGCTGAGCTGCCATGAGCCGTCTGTCATCCTCATCACCGGCAAGGGGGCGGAGACCCGGCAGAAACGGGGGCTGGAATATATCGATACGCCGTCCGACGTGGAGTACGCCCAGGCGTTTCTGCGGGAGTGGGACGCGCGGCACTGACAACCAAATAAACGACAAAATGTCCCTTCCTGCCACGGAAGGGACATTTTTTGTGTAATTTCATAGACTGGGACAGCAAAATGAAAAGGAGCAATCCCCATGAAGCTGTCCCAGCTTTTGTCCAACCTCGGGGCGGACTGCCCCCAGGATGCGGACATCACCGCCCTCACCTGCGATTCCCGGGAGGTTGTCCCCGGGGCGCTGTTCGTGGCCCTGGAGGGCGCCAACGCCGACGGCCGCGCCTACATACCCGACGCGCTGGAGCGGGGCGCCGCCGCCTTGGTGTGCCGCCGCTCCCTCTCAGAGGGGCCTCTGCCCGAGGGCGTCCCCGGCGTAGCGTTGGACGACCCCCGGGCCGCTCTGGCCCTGCTGGCGGCGGAGTTCTACGGCCACCCCGCCCAGCAGCTCACCCTCATCGCCGTCACCGGCACCAAGGGCAAAACCACCACCGCCCATATGCTCCGGGACATCCTCACCGCCGCCGGGCACAAGACCGGCATGATCGGCACCCTAGGCGCGTATATCGATCGGGAACTGCTGTCGGCCACTCCTAACACCACCCCCGAGCCCATTACCCTCCACCGCACCCTGCGGCAGATGGCGGACGCGGGCTGCACCCATGTGGTGATGGAGGTGTCCTCCCAAGCCATGAAGCTGAAGCGGGTGGCGGGAATCACCTTCGCCGCCGCCCTGTTCCTCAACCTCTCCCCGGATCACATCGGCGGCGCGGAGCACGCCGACTTCGACGAATACCGCGCCTGCAAAGCCGCCCTGTTCCGCCAGTGCCGGCTGGCCGTTGGCAACGTGGACGACCCCAACTGGCCCGCCATGGCGGCACAGCTCCCAACGGTCACCCCTGTCATCACCTTCGGATTCGGCGCGGACGCCGATGTGCGCGGCCTGTCCACCGCCCCGGATTCGGATCGCCCCCTGTGCACCCGCCTCACCGTGGAGGGAACAGGGTCTTACGCCATCCCCCTCCCCGGCAGGTTCAACGCCGCCGACGCCTTAGCCGCTATTGCCCTCTGCCGCGCGCTGGGCGTCTCAGACAAGGCCGTCCGTGCCGGGTTAGCCCACACCTCCGTTCCGGGCCGCGCCCAGCGCTACCCCGCTCCCGCGCCCTACAGCGTGGTCATCGACTACGCCCACAACGGCACCAGCTTTGACGCCATCCTCTCCGCCCTGACCGAGCATCATCCCCGGCGGATCATCCTGGTGTTCGGCGCGGGGGGCGACCGCCCCAAAATGCGCCGCCGGGACATGGCCCTTTCCGCCTCAGGGCTTGCGGACTACGCTGTTCTCACCGAGGATAACCCCCGCTCCGAGCCCGTGGCTGACATCTGCGCTGACATTTCCGCCGCGCTGGAGGACTTCCCCCACGAGACCGTTTTGGATCGCCGCGCCGCCATTTACCGCGCCCTGGACTTGGCGGGGCCGGGGGACGTGGTCGCCCTGCTGGGCAAGGGCCACGAGCAGTACATTGAGAAAAACGGCGTGCGCCGTCCCTTCTCCGAGTGGGCCGTACTGGACGAGTACTTCAACGTGCAACGTTGACTTCGTCGGCGCAAGCTCCATATCCCCACAAAGCCAAAAGTCTGCTTTGCCGTGGGCGGGCCTATGGCCCGCTTAGGCCTGGGGCGGCTTTGCCGCCTAACGGCGGGGATCCCATTTTCCTTGCACCGAAACGTCCAACCCGATCCCTGTTATCCCTCCCCTGTGGGAGGGATAACATTATGCAACAAACCGAAAAGCACAAACTGAACTTAATCGAATCGTCCGACACGTTCTCGCCTGCGCCGCTCAACGAGAACACCCAGAAGATCGAGGACGCCCTGTCCGCCGAAACCGTCCGGCGCATAGCAGCCGACGCCGCCCTGGACAGCCGCGTCACCGCCCTGGAGGTACACAAGGTGGCCGTGGGCACCTACACCGGCAATGGCGTGGCCGACGGGCAGGAGATCAACCTGGGCTTCGCCCCCAGCATTGTCTTTGTCCAGGATCGGTACACTGGAGCCGTCATCGCCACGAAGGCCCGCCCCTATTACGGCAGCCTCATCGTCCTCACGGAAAACGGCTTCCGGGCAGCCAACGACTTAATCGGCAACCGCGGCATGAACGGTGGCGGCGGCATCTACACCTACTGCGCCATTGCGTGAGCGGCCCCAAGCGCGAAAAACAGCCCCCCGGATTTCTCCGGGGGGCTGTTCTTGTGCGTCTGCTCAGTTACGTTTCAACCTAACAGGATTAGGCGTTCACGTAGATGAAGGACACAACATAGGTATCGCTCAGGATGCAGGACACGGGCACACCGATGTTGTCGTACAGGGAGCTGGCGCCGTTCAGGCTGGTCAGGTTGTTGTCAGCAATGCCGGGATACGCGTTGGTATTCAGGTTCTTGATACCGGCGTTGCCCACATTGTACAGATCGGTGGAGTCGTTGGTGCCGCCGATGTAAGCAACCTGCTGGTTGAACGTGGTGGCCTTGTACAGGGTGTCGTAGCCAGCGGGCTTGACGGTCACAGTGTCGCCCCGATCGTCGCTATCGGTGTCATCCCAGTAACGGCCCATGATCTTGGTGTCGTCAGCCACGGGACGCAGCTCGTAGATGGGCTCGCCGTCGGTGGCCTTGTCGCCGCTGTCGATCAGGTTGTAGAACACGTTGTTGCCGTTGTCGACGACCTTGTAGGCGTCAGTGCCGGCCTGAGTGTAGTCGCCCCTGATCCACACGCTCTTGCTGTTGCCCAGCTGCCACACGGTGAACTGGGTGGCCCAGTTGCCGTTGTTGGCGTTGATCATGGTCGCGGTCTTGTCGCCCACGAACACCATGCTGGTGGTAGCGCTCTTGTTGAACTGCACGCAGCCGATGGGCAGGAACAGGGTCTTGATCTCCATGGCGCTGGGATCATAGCTCTGGTCGTACTCGAACGGACCGGCCTTGTAGTAGAACATCTCGGCCATGTTGGTGTAGTTGGCGCTGTCCCAGTCAATGTAGTCGCCCGCGCTGTAGGGGGTCTTGCCCTGGCCGTTGATCTTGACGGTGTCGCAGTCCTTCATCAGCTCGGTGATACCGTTGCGCACGTCCACCGTCTGGTTGCCGAGACCGGCGCCGTCCACGATGATGAACTTGGTGTTCTCGGTCAGGAAGTACTGGGTCGCGCCGGTCACGGCCTCAGCGCCCACAGCCAGGGAGCGGCTGTTGATGGTGATCGGGCCCACACCGAACATCGTGGCGCTGCCCTGCAGGAAGCCGGTATTCTGGCTCCGGGTGGCGTCCACCTCGATCAGGTTGCCGTTGTCGTCCTTGGCATAGCCAGTGTACAGGCCCTTCACGAAGCCGGTGACGTTGCCGCCAGCCGCGCCGGCCTGGTCGCGCTTGGGCAGCCAGATCTGATCGTAGGAGTCATTGTCCATCGCCGCGTCGGTAGCGCTGTTGTCGGGAGTGCCGTCAGCGTCCTTCACGCTCTTGACGCTGACCTGCTGCTTGCCCTCGCCGGCGGTGTTCACGTACACCAGGGGATAGTCGAAGATGCTGGAAGCGACCGCGGTCTGGAAGTCAATGTAGGTAGCGTAGATGAAGGTGGAGTTGTCGGACGGGGTCTCCCAGTAGATGTAGTGGCCAGCCTCGTCCAGAGTGAAGGTGTAGTCGCGGCCAGCCTGGAGGCGGAAGCCGATGTTGCCCAGGCCGGTGTAGCCCTCGATGTCCTTGGTGAAGGTGGCATCGGTGTCCTCAGCGAAGATGGACTGCTTCAGAACCTCGCCGCTCTTCAGATACACGTCGTTGTTGGCGGTGTCAACCTTGATGACGGTATCGGTCTTCTTCAGGGTGTTCTCGGTCAGCTGATAGAAGTAGGTGGAGGTCATGGGGGACTTGGCGCTGGCGGTGCCGGCGGTATCAGCGCCGGGAGCCAGGGTGGTCTTCACGCCGCCCCTGGTGCCGGTGATCTCGATGGCGGCAACCTTAGTGCCCAGGTCGGTCTTGGGGCTGAACACCAGGTTGTCCTTGGCCAGGGTCACGTAATCCTGGGTGGTGCCCTGTTGGTTGTTGCCGACGTTAGCGCCGGTGCCCAGCAGGCCGTCATCAGCGGTCACACCGAAGTACTGGTTGGTGGTGGCGTTATGCGCGCCGTTGCTAGCCAGCACGCCAGTGCTCAGAGGAGCGGTGGTGACGTTGGACTGCACGATCTTGGTCATGGTCATATCCAGGGAGATAACCACGTCCAGGACGTTGTCGCCAGCGTACTTCTGGTTGGAGATCAGCAGGTACAGGCCGTGGTTAGGCGTGGTACCGTTGGGGGGGGTCTCCTTGTCGTTGGTCAGCACGGGGCTGAGGGCGCTGATCGTGCTGGCAGCGGAGGCGCCGCTGTAGACCTTAGTGCGGTTCGTATTGGCGGTGCTGCTCCAGTTATCCATGTTCATGGCGGCGAAAGCGTAGTTGAAGAACGCATTGCCGGTCTGGGGATTCGCGACCATCTTGGTCTTGTCCCAGTTGTTCAGCGCGTCGTCATTGCCGTCCACCAAGCCGGCCATGTTGGCCACGGTGATGTCGCTCAGTTGGGCAGTCTTGTCGCCCTCGGTGACGATGGCGGTAGCCACGGCGTCGTCATACAGGGCGTAGGTCTGGATCTTGCCGGTAACGCCGTTGCTGCTCTTAGAGTTGAACCACACGCGGACGGCGTGGTTGAACAGGCGCAGGTCGGTGTTCCAGTCGAAGCGCAGGGACGCGTTGCCAGTGAAATGGTTAACGGGGGTGCCATCAGGATCCTCGACCCAAACGGCGTTGTTCTCGTAGATGTAGGAATTGGGAGTGATCGTAGTCATCCAATTCTTCCACGCCTGGGAGTTGGTGCGCAGGGGGGTGCCGGCGAAGCCGATCTTGGTGGCGTCCTCACCGGAAGCCTGGTTGCCCACCACGACGCCGCGGGCGTAGGTCAGGCCGAAGTTAATCCAACCCAGAGAGGGGTTCTCGATGTTGCCGCCCTGAGCGCTGGCCACGCCGATGTACTTGTTATAGCCCAGGGAGGGGGTCCAAGTCACGGTGGGGAGCTGGGCAGCCCAGAACACGATGCTGGCGACCACGTCGCGGCGGGTGCTCTGCGCCAGGGTGTTGGCGTAGTGGGAGTTGTTCACGTCAGTCAGCAGGCCCACCAGGGTGCCGTCGCTGGAGGCGTTGATGTTCCAGCCGAGGCCGGTGTACTCGTGGTTCTTGCCGTAGCCCATGGCGCGCAGCACCATGACCAGGGTCTCATAGCCGTTCACGGGGGCGTTGGGACGGAAGTAGCCGTTGGAGCCCACCATGATGCCGGCGTCGTAGCACCAGCCGATGTAGGGGGCGAACCAGTCGCTCTCCTTGACGTCCTTAAAGCGGGCGGCGGCGACCTCAGCATACAGAACGTTCTTCAGCTGCTTGGTATCGCCGGTCATCAGGCGGTACAACACGGCGGCCATCTCGGAACGCATGATGGTCTTGTCGCCCTTGAAGTTGCCGTAGTCGCCGGTCATGATGCCCATGCCGTTCAGTACGTCAACGGCCTCGATGAACTCGTCGGCGACGGTGTTCCGGTCGCCGTACTGGTACGAGCCGTTGTCCTTCTCGTTGACGGCGTTGGCGGTGACCATCAGGGAGAAGGCCATCATCATCGCCAGAATCAACGCGAGGAACTTTTTCAAGTTTCTCATTGGATTTGTTTCCTCCTTGTTTATTTTTGCCGGAATCTGGGCACTTTTCCGAGGTTTGTCAGGATAAGTCATCCTCTCACCGCGGCCAAGTGTCTCGCTTCAGGCTGGGGTCATTATAACAACTCCCGCCGCCAAAAGTCAATGGGTCAAGCTCAAGTGTAACACAACTGTAACAATGGCAGCAGTTGCCTGTTTTCGTGCCCCGGGGGGGTGGATTGGCCCGGTTTTTTTCAAATTTCGACATTTATATACAATGTATTGTTCCGTCCATGCCGTGCGCCTCTAGACCTTGTGCCGGGGCCCGCGGGCCTTCTGCCCCGCC
>JAIEFH010000255.1 GCA_029067025.1 Oscillospiraceae bacterium
GGTCTGTGCCGTCCGCCCCCTGGGCCGGTGGGAGCAGACAGCCCCCCAGCAGGAAGGGATGACGTAGGTCAGGGGCATGGCGTAGCGGTAGCTGCCGCTCACCGGGGAGACCAGCAGCACCGCGATGGACAAAATGCAGGGCAGCAGGGGAAGGATGAGGCCGTACCGCTTCCGGCGCAGGGCGTCCAGGAAGAGGAACAGGATCACCCAGGGGAAGAAGCCGATGCTGAACAGCAGCCCCACCCCCGGTATGTGCTGGACACCCCGCAGGGCCAGCATGATGGGCAGTTCCAGCCGCTCCAGCCGGGCGGGCAGGGGTACGCACAGCTCCGGGTAGGCCATGACCTCCCGATTGTCATAGTGGGTGTAGGACAGCGGCGTCTCGTGGGGGACGTAGAACCCGGCGTACACGTTGCTGATGAGGGCCTGGACGTAGGCGTCCGGGTGGCGGCGGAGCATATCCAGCCACACCTTGTAGTAGGCGGACATCTCCTTGTCGGTGGCGTCCTGGTTGAAGGTGAATTTGATATTGTCCGACTGCATGGGGTCGTACAGCACGTCGAAGCGGTCGTAGTCCAGGATGGCCCGGATGGCGTCCTCCTCCTCGGGGCGCACGTCCTCGGGGTAGGTGAGGACGCACCGGGCGGTCTGCTGGAACAGCAGGCCCAGCGTCTCCTGTCTGCCGCCGGGGGCCACGTTCCACATAGGCAGGAGGATGCCCGTCCAGACGATCTGGAACAGGGCCGCCGGGAGCAGCAGGGAGAGGGCGGCCCGGATCCGGGTCTGGGCGCCCTTGTACACCAGGCAGGCCAGCCCAACGAGGATAATGAAGTAGATGCCCTGGTTTTTGGAGAACATCACCAGCCATGCGTTACAAAACAGCAGGACGCAGAACCAATTCTGCTTCAGTGCCGCGCCCTTAGTGCGGGCCAGTTCAAACAGCAGTACCGTCAGGGTCAGGCAGGCCAGGGAGAACAGTGAGTCCTTCAGCATGGTGATGGCGTACAGCGGGAACAGGGGGAACAGGGCGGTGAACACCAGACCGGCCCGCAGGGCCTTTTCCGACAGGCCCAGGTGGCGCAGGTAGAACCAGCCACCGGCCATGGCCAGGGCGGTGGCCAGGAGCTGGAGCAGATTGTAGGCCGCCACGCCATAGCTGATGTTTCCCAGGGCCAGCCCGAACCGGGCGAACAGGCCGAAGAGCAGGGTGGTGAAATAGGGGTGGTGGTTGGTGGCGTAGACACCCTCCCCACGGACAGCGGAGTATTTCAGCCAGTCGGTGGGGTAGTGGAGGGCCCAGGCGATCTGCATACTGGTGTCCGGGTTGTTCAGCCCAGGGAAGAAGAGGAGATAGTAGGGCAGCCAGCACAGGGCGATCAGCCCCGCCGCCGTCAGCAGCCGTCTCCAGGAAAAGGCGGCGGGGGCCAGGGATTTTTCCCCGGCCCGGTCAACCAGCCGGAAGGCCAGGAAGGCGAGACAGGCGGACAAGAGCCCCTGCCCCAAAAAGATGACAAAGGTCCGGAACAGCACGAACCGGGTGCCGAACACGGCGTTCCAGTTCTGGTTTTCGGCGTAGGAACGGCCCAGCACCTGCATGAAGGAGAACAGCGCGCCGAACACCCCCGCCGTCACCAGCTCCCGGACGGTGGGGCGCAGGCGATATACGGCGTACAGCAGCGCCCCCGCTCCCAGGGCCAGACAGGAGGAGACGCCCACATCTGCCCGGAAGGAGCGCAGGCAGTAGACGAAAAAGCGGTACGGGCCGCCGTATCCGGCCAGGGCCTCGTCGCCGGCGTAGTAGGGCTGGATGCTCATGGAGCAGGTCAGGCTGGCGGCGATGAGGATGGACAGCAGGGCCAGCAGCGCCGCGCCACACACACGGCGTCCTCTCAGTTTGCTCATAGGCCGTTCATCCACCTCACATATTGGTCGTGGACCTGCTGGAGCTTGAACTCAAAATCCCGGCAGTCCTTTTGGCGCACGTTGTCCAGCAGCAGTCCGCAGAACAGGGACATCAGCGCCGCCACCATGACAAAGCCGCTGACGATCAGGGTGGGGAACCGGGGCACCAGGCCCGTCTGGACGTAGGTGACCAGGATGGGGATAAAGAGTCCCACGCTCACTGCCGCCAGCAGCAGGGCCAGCAGGCCAAAGAACCGCAGAGGGCAGTAGCTGCGGAACAGCCGCACGATGGTCATCAGCACCTTGGCCCCGTCGGTATAGGTGTTCAGCTTGGACTGGCTGCCCTCGGAGCGGTCGCGGTAGTCCACCACCACGTTTTCCACGTACATCTTCTTGTCCACGGCGTGTATGGTCATCTCGGTCTCGATCTCAAACCCGGCGGACAGCACGGGGAAGGTCTTGACGAACTGGTAGCTGAAGGCCCGGTAGCCGGTCATGATATCCCGGATGTCGCTGTGGAACAGGCCGTTGATGGAGGCGCGCACCAGGGAGTTGCCGAAGTTGTGGAAGGGGCGCTTGTTCTCCTGGAAGTAGGTGGAGGACAGCCGGTCGCCCACCACCATGTCCGCCCCCTGCTCCAGCACCAGGCGGACCATCTCGGGGGCGGCATCGGCGGGGTAGGTGTCGTCCCCGTCCAGCATCAGGTAGCACTGGGCGTCAATCTCCCGGAACATCCGGCGGATGACGTTCCCCTTGCCCTGGCGGTACTCCCGGCGCACCACGGCCCCGGCCTGCCGGGCCAGCTCCCCGGTGCCGTCGGTGGAGTTGTTGTCGTAGACGTAGACCACAGCCTCGGGCAGGGCGGCGGAGATGTCCCGTACTACCTTGGCGATGGACTGGCTCTCGTTGTAGCAGGGGATCAGGACGGCAATTTGATCCATAAGCGGCGTTTCCTCCCCCATGCGGCCCCAGGCCGCGCTTTTTCTGGAATGTATTTGCAAGAATGGTATCATAAATAGACAGGGGTGTCAAGGACAGCGCGGCGGCGCGGGAAGCGTCCCGCGCCGCCGCTGGCGTCACTGTTCCGACTTTTGAATATGGCTTCTGATCTCCGCCTCGTGGGCCTGGCAGTAGGCGTAGCTGTTTTTCATAAAGTCCTCAATGCCTTGTGTGCGGTACATCCCGTCCAGCGTATCCAGGATCGGTGCGCCGCCCGCCGCCATGTCGAAGAAGTAGGGGTAGATGCAGCCGCCGTTCTCCCGGGGGAAATAGGGGTTGATGGAGCTGAGGCGGGGATCCCGCATGACGGGCTCCACCACCATTTCGCTGAGGATCCACTTCAAAGATGGTGTTTCGTATTCCTCCCAGCGATCCCCGGACAGCCGGTTCCACACATGGAACCAGACGAAGTGGATGAGCTCATGGATGCTCAGCCCGATGGCCCCCCGCTCACTGTTCAGATAAAAGACGTCAAAGCGCCGCTCTTGCAAAAAGCGCGGACAGACGGGGTTCATGCTGACGTGGCACCGCAGGTCGTTGAACAGGCCGGCGCAATCGACGTGGAAAGCGTCCGTCAGGGCCGCGGTGATCTGGTCTTTGCAGTTGGCCCAGTGCCGGGAATACAGATGTACCTTTTCGTTGATGGTGTCCTCCAGCTGGACGTAAACGTCCCGCAGGGTGCGCTCGATGTAGTCTTTCCGCTGGGGAAAGGGCAGGCGGTCGGCGTAAGCCTTGTCGAGCTGGGGGTAGAAATGGTAGAGGGGCTCCGACCAGAAGGCGGTCTGGCCCTCTTCCTGAAATGCCATGATGCTTTGGAGCATATCGTCTATGCCGGGATTTACAAAGGTCACGTCCATGTGCCGTGCCTCCTTCCAGGTTTTATCGATCGGGTCCATTTTATCATAGGCGCCCGCTTGATTCAATGCGTAAAAGCCGGAGAACGAAAAAAGCCCTCCCCAACAAGGGAGGGCTTCTCTTATTCCAGGGCGTACCACTTCAGCACGTCGGTGGTGCCTGCCCGGCGCAGGGCCGCACAGGACACCAGCATATCCGCGTTCAGCACGATGAGGGCGGGGGGGCCCAACCAGGCCGGAATGCCCGCCGCCAGCGCCGCCACCAGCGGGTGGACGGCGTACACCAGCAGGAGGGACAGCACCGTCCAGCAGGCGGAGAACACCGGGCACACCAGCCCGTCCAGGCTGCCGGGGAAATTGGAGTAGTCCCAGAACTCCACCCCCAGCGCGAAGCGGTAGAACGCCCCCATGATGAACTCCGCCCCTGTGGTCGCCAGGGCTCCCACCGCCATCACCCACAGGGGGCTTTTTATCATGGGGGCCAGCCACACCACCAGGCACGCCCCCAGCCCGTACACCGGGCACAGGGGGAGCAGGAGCAGGCACTTGCGGTCCTTTTTGGGGTGATGGATGGCCCGGGCAAAGGCCACCTCCAGCAAAAAGCCCGCGAAGCTGTAGATGATGAAATACCAGAGCCAGCGCATAAAAAAATCCCCACCCCATTTTCTTTTCTTGAAAATAGGATGGGGAAACGGGGGCGGTTTGATGCAGGGAATTTTTTTACTTTTTCGCGGTCTGACGGCGGCGCAGGAGGGACAATACCACCATTACGGCCGCACCCGTTAACAGATAGGCGGCAAAATAGCAGGTCAGCGCTTGCATGGGCGTGCCCATCCATCCGCGCAGATCAGATACCCAGTTGAAGGCAAGAATTACCGGAATGGGAGGCAGAAGCCAGCATACGGTTCCGTAAAAATGGAATCGGGCAGTGTTCCGACCGTCTCCCATGCGGGGAGTGGCCAGTTCAAACAGCACCACGCCCAGCATTTGGATCATGAAGCCAACAACGAGCGGCCTGACGGTATGGTTTCCAAACCGATAGAATAGTAAGCCGGTCACCAAACCGATGGCGCACACACCCAAGGACAGCGCGAAGGCATTGTGAATCCAGCCCTGTTCGTTCAGGTGGGCGGCGCTTGCATGGGCGGCGCTTGCGCCGCCATTCCCAGCGGTGGGCAGGGCCGCGCCCTGCTCGTCCACCTCGTCCCGGAGCAGATAGTCGCAGCTCACGCCGAAAATGCGGCTGAGCTGAACCACGTTCTCCGTGTCCGGCACGGTTTCATCTAATTCCCACTTGCTCACCGCCTGCCGGGACACGGTGAGCTGGGCGGCAAGCTGCTCCTGGGACAGGCCGCTCTGCTTGCGCAGCTGCTGCAATTTTTCTCCTAGTTTCATGGTGATATACCTCCTGAATGCGGCAGGGGCCGCCGGGTTCGCTAGCGTGCCTCCATGATAGCCGTTTTCCCCTTTGCGGTCAACCAAATCGGGCTGGAATTTCCGCAACTTCAGGTTGCAAAACCGTGCTTCGCTTTTGGTTTCAATTAAAATTTCCAGGTAATCGACACGTTCTGCTGGCCTGTTGCCGGGTGCTTCTCACCGATTTCGATGTGGTCGATCAGGCCCACCACCAGCTCCCGGGGAACGGGTTTCAGCTTTAACAACTCCCGGGCTTTTTCCATCAGGTCGGCCTGCTGCCGGGGCTGCTCCCGGTTCCTAAGCTCCTCGTCGATAGTCCCCAGCCGCTGTTCCAGGCGGCTTTTTTCATTGAGAAAGCTTTTATTTAGTTCCATGAACTGTCCCTCACTGATGATGCCCGCCACCTTATCTAAGTATAGGGCTTTCAGTGCTTGGCTCCGCTTTTCTAATTGAGCGGCGAGGGCCTTTCGCTCCTGCTTCAACGCCTCCTGGCGGGTGTCCTTCTGGGGCTGGATGTCCTTAGCGTCCAGTTGGTAGCAGGTCTGGACGCAGCAGCGGATGCGGTCGGATACCAGGTCGATGAGCTGATCCAGCCGGACAGAGTGGCGGGAGCAGAGTTTGCCCTTCCCGCTGTCAGCGTACAGCTTACAGCGCAGGTAGGACTGCTTGCCGTTGGAGCACTTGCTCATGGTGGAACCGCAGTCCGCGCACTTTACCAGCCCGGACAGCAGATGGGCCTCGCCGGAGCCGTCCGTTTTGGTGCGCAGATGCAGGCCCCGCTGGACGGCCTGAAAGGTGGCCCGATCGATGATGGCCTCGTGGGTGCCCTCCACCCGGTACCACTGGTCCTCTGGGGTGTCGACGATGACCTTGGACTTGTAGCTCACCTTTTTCCTGCGGCCCTGGATCATGACCCCGGTGTACATCTCATTTCGCAAAATCCTCCAGATGGTGGTTTTGTTCCACAGTCCAAAGTCGTTTTTTACCGGATGGTTGCAGGTCCAGCCCCGTTCCGCTTTGTACCGTGTCGGGTTGGGCACCCCCTGCTGGTTGAGCAGATGGGCAATGCGCTGCCGCCCGTGGCCCTCCAAAGACCATCGGAAAATCTGCCGCACCACCTCTGCTGCTTCTGGGTCGGGAATAATGTGGTTTTTGTCCGCCGGGTCTTTCTGGTAGCCGTAGATGGGGAACCCGCCGATATACTTGCCCTCTCGCCGCTTCAGGTCGAACACCATGCGGACATTCTCGGACAGGTCCTCCAGATACCACTCATTCACCAGGCCGTTGATTTGCCGGGCCTTTTTGTTGCCCTTCACCTCGGTGTCGGCATTGTCCGCCACGGCGATGAAGCGAATGCCCCAGATCGGGAACAGACCGTGGATGTACTTTTCCACCAACTCCATGTCGCGGGTAAACCGGGACTGGGATTTGCACAGGACGATTTGGAATTTATTTTGCCTGGCGGCCTGGATCATGCGGTTGAAATCAGGGCGGTCGCTGTCCACGCCGGAGAAATCCTCATCACAGTAGATCGAGTAGATGTCCCAGCCATGTTCGATGGCGTAGTGGGTGAGCAGTGATTTTTGGTTTTGGATGCTTTCGGACTCAGATTGATGCTTGTCTTCGTCCTCCTTACTCAGCCGTGTATAGATTGCGCAAAGGATTTGTCACACCTCCTCAAAGGCGTAACTGCTCAATATCGTGGTGGGACAAGAGCAGTCGGGCCGCAAGGATTTCGTTGAAATGCCCGCGCCGGAAAAATGAAACGCCCCAAAACAGCGGCGTGTTTTGAGGCGGTGGCGTCATTTGTGAAGTTCTTTTGTAAGCCAAGCGGTGATGATTTGTTGGATGGCCTGGTTGGGTGAATCCGCGTGAGACGTATGGTACTCGGTGACGCTCAAAGGCATATCCTTATCTTTCATCATATCATCTCCCGAAAGATGTATCGGTCAAAATCATTATACGATTGCGGCATTATGATTATGATGGAAAGAACATCTTTCGTTTATTGTCCCGCGTTCAGCCTTTCCAGCCTCTCCCGTTCCGCTTGGCTCAACCTGTGGTAGCTGGGGGCCATGGCGGCGGCGGACACCAGCTTTCCCTCCCGGGCCAGCCGCAGGGCGCACCGCGCCACCCCCCAGGCGGTCTGGTAGATGAGATGGGGCGGCACGGGGGCGCAGGGCAGACCCTGCCCTTCCAGCGCCTTTTGCACCAGGTGCGCGCCGTCGCCCACCAGGGTCTGGGGTTTCCCCGAGGCCCGCACCTCTTCCGCCAGCTCATCCAGCCCCATAGCTCGATCCTGAGTGAGCCGGGTCAACTCCCCGTTCTCCGCCCAAAACCGGGCGCAGTACACCTGGTTTCGCCGGGCATCCATGGCAGCGCAGATCTCCCCGCCCATGTGGGCGCACTGCCACGCCATGGACTCCAGGGTTGAGCAGGGGGCGCAGGGCTTGTCCCCCGGCCAGGCCAGCCCCTTGGCGGCGGCCACGCCGATGCGCACGCCGGTAAAGGACCCTGGCCCTGCCGCCACCGCCACCACGTCCATCTCGTCCAGCGTCAGCCTGGTGTTTTTCAGCAGGTCGGACACCATGGGCATGAGGGTGGCGGAGTGGGTCAGGCCGCTGTTCTGAAAGGATTGGGCCAGCAGCCTGTCGTCCTCTGTGACGGCAACGGACGCCGTCACTGCCGAACTCTCCAACGCGATGATTTTCACAACTCCACCCCCTCGATGGTGATGATCCGGTCGTCGTCCCCGTCCCCCCGGACGATGGACACCCGGACGGCGTCGCTCTCAATGGCCTCTTCCACGTTCTCGCTCCACTCCACGGCGCACACGCCCCCCCGGGCCAGATAGTCCTCCCAGCCGATGTGAAACAGCTCGTCGGCGCTGTCCAGCCGGTACATATCAAAGTGGAACAGGGGCAGGCGGCCCCCCTCGTACTCGTTGACGATGGTGAAGGTGGGGCTGGTCACCCGCTCCTCCACCCCCAGGGCCCGGGCCATGCCGGACACAAAGGCGGTCTTGCCCGCCCCCAGGCCGCCGGTGAAGGCCACCACCCGCCCTCCGGCCAGGGCGTGAGCCAGCCGCGCCCCCAGGGCTTCCGTCTCCTCCCGGCTGTGTGTGACAAATTCCATTGCGGCCACTTCCTTACTTTGACCCCGCCCCACCGGCGGGGTTCTTCACCGTGATGTTAAGATTTCAAAAACTCTTGGAAAACAGTATAGCATATCTTTCGGGAATGTGCTATACTATTTTGCAGTTTTCGCCTATACAGCCTTATGGGAAAGGAGGGCCACGCCTTGCAGCCCACCCGCACACTCAAGGAATTTTTCAAAAAAGGAGACGTGGTTTTGCTCCTGCTGTGCATCCTGGCCAGCCTCATGGGCCTGGTGCTCATCTACAGCGCCACCCAGTACTATGAGATCCTCCGCAGCTGCGCGGCCAAGCAGGCCGCATTCCTCTGCCTGGGCGTCATCGCGTATGTGTGGGTCACCTTCATCGACATCGAGTTTTTGATGGAAAAATGGTGGTGGGTATTCCTCCTGCTGGGCCTGGGGGTCATCCTGACCATTGTCCCCTGGGGCGAGGGCGGAGACAGCGGCAACAAGAGCTGGGTCTATCTTCCTGTCATCGGCAAATATTTTGGCTTTCAGCCCGGGGAGATCGCCAAGCTGGCCTACATCGTGGTGCTGGCCTGGCTCATCAACAAGGAGCGGCCCCAGGGTCCGGGGCGGTTCTCCGCCATTGTGAAATATGTGATCCTCACCGGCGTGTTCGCCGGGATGCTGGCGGTACTGTCCGGCGACTGGGGCATGGTGCTGGTCTACCTGTTCATTTTCGCCGCCATGGCATGGGTGGCCGGGGTGAGCAAATGGTGGTTCATTGGCTTGGGCGTTCCCATGGCAGGCGCGGTGGTCTTTTTGTGGCACTTTATCCTCCCCCGCATCGAAAAGCTCTGGAACCACTACACCATGAAACGCTTCCGGGTGGTGGTGGAGCATCTCAAGGGCAACAATTTTGAACCTCGGGGAGCCGGCTGGCAGCAGAGCCGTTCCCTGCTGGCCATCGGCTCGGGCCGGCTCACCGGCATGGGCTTCATGAACGGCACCCAGACCCATTCGCCCCTCCGGGAAAGCCTGCCTGCCCGGCACACCGACAACATTTTCGCCGTGTGCGGGGAGGAGTTTGGCATGATCGGCTGCTGCGTGGTGCTGCTGGTGCTGCTGGCCATCATCCTGCGGTGCATCTGGGTGTCCCGGAGGGCCCGCAGCTATATGTCCGCCTATATCGCCATGGGCATCGCCGCCATGCTGATGGCCCAGACCGTCATCAACGTGGCCATGTGCCTGTATGTGGGCCCCGTCATCGGCGTGACGCTGCCCTTTTTCAGCTACGGCGGCTCGTCCACCCTGACGCTGTTCATCGCCATGGGGCTGGTGTCCGGCATCAAGATGCGGCCCCTGCCCAGCTGGCTGAAGGATCGAAGTCAGCTTTGACAATTTTTTGCGGGTGCTTCCGACTGGAAGCGCCCGCATATTTTTGCTCCTTTGGTATATGCTAGTCCCATACTTCATACAAAGGAGGCTTTCCCTTTGAAAACCCGAATCACAATACTCTCCCTGTGTTTGGCGGGGGCGCTGTTTGTGCCGGCCATGGCGCTGACCACCTCCACCGCCGATGTGGAGAACGCCGCCCCTATCGCGGAGGATCTCACCCTCACCACCTATAAGGGCGTGGCCATTTTCAGCCGCTTTGCCGCCGTGGACCCGGAGGGCGACCTGGTCACCTTCCAGGTGGTGGACAGCCCCGCCCGGGGCCAGGTGACCATGGACGAGAACGACCCCGCCGCCTTCACCTACACCCCTTATGAGGGCAAAAAGGGCAAGGACAGTTTCACCTATGTGGCCATCGACGCCAACGGCAACACCTCCAAGCCCGCCAAGGTGAAGATCACCATTCAGAAGCAGTCCACCAGCGTCAGCTATTCCGACATGGCGGATGATCCCTCCCATTACGCCGCCCTCCGTCTGGCCGAGGCCGGGGTGTATACCGGGCGGAAGGTGGGCACGCTGTACTGCTTCGACCCGGAGGCCACCTTCACCCGGGAAGAGTTCCTGGCTATGGCCATGACCGCCGCGGGGAACGCCCCGCTGGAAAACGTGACCCTCACCGGCTTCTATGACGACAGCGACATCTCCGCCTGGGCCAAGGGCTATGTGTCCGCCGCCCTGATGGGGGGCACTGTCCGGGGCAGCCGCAACAGCGAGGGCCAGACGGTGTTCGCCCCCGCCAATGCCATCACCTGCGGCGAGGCCGCCGTTATCATCGACCGTCTGCTGGCCATGGGAGACGTGGCCGGAACGGCCTCAGCCTTCTCCGTCGAGACCGCCCCCGCCTGGGCCTACCAGTCGGCGGTGAATATGGAGGCGGTGTCGGTGCTGAGCAGCAGCAGCGACCTGTCCAAACCCCTTACCCACGCCGAGGCGGCGGTGATGCTGTCCGCCATGCTGGATGTGCTGGACAGCCGCCAGACCAGCGGGTGGTTTTGGTAAAGAGAAGCGCGAAAAAGCGCGACAGCGCCGCCGGATTTTCCGGCGGCGCTGTTTTACTATTCATCCATATCAAAGGGCGGGGCATCCTGGGGCATGGCGTCCCCCTCAAAGGGCAGTTCGTCCGGCACAGCGGCCACCATGTTCTGGCGGTACTGCATCTCCGCCCACTGCTCCTTGGTGATGAGCAGCTGCCGGGGCTTGGAGCCCTCAAAGGGCCCCACGACCCCCTTCTCTTCCATCTGATCCACCAAGCGGGCGGCGCGGCCATAGCCCAGCTTCAGCCGCCGCTGGAGCATGGACACCGACGCCTGGCCCACCTCCAGCACCACGTCGATGGCGGCGGGGAGCAGCTCGTCGTAGTCGTTTCCGCCACCGCCGCCGGGGTCGGAACCGCCCACGCCTTTGGCGGCCTTTTCCTTGTCCTCGGCGTTCTTCTCGATCTCGTGCATCACCGATTCGTCGTACTGGGCGGAGGCCCCGTCCTTGATGAAGTCCACCACGTTGGCCACTTCCTCCTCGGTGATGAAGCAGCCCTGCACACGCAGCTTGTCCTGGCCCAGGGGGGCGTACAGCATATCGCCCTTGCCCACCAGCTTTTCCGCGCCCACGGTGTCCAGGATGATGCGGGACTCCAGGCTGGACGCCACGGCGAAGGCAATGCGGCTGGGGATGTTGGCCTTCATCAGGCCGGTAATCACGTCGGCACGGGGGCTCTGGGTGGCGATGACCAGGTGCATACCCGAGGCGCGGCCCATCTGGGCCACCCGGCAGATGGATTCTTCCACCTCTTTCGCCGCCACCAGCATCAGGTCGGCCAGCTCGTCGATGACCACCACGATCTGGGGCATGGGCTCCAGGTCGTCCCGCTTGCGGGCGTGATTGTTGTAGGAGGCCAGATCCTTGGCCCCCACCTCGGAGAACTTCTGGTAGCGCTTCATCATCTCGCTCACCGCCCATTGCAGGGCGCCGGCGGCCTTTTTCGGGTCGGTGACCACCGGAATCAGCAGGTGGGGGATGCCGTTATAGACGCTCAGCTCCACCATTTTGGGATCCACCATGATGAGGCGGACCTCTTCCGGCGAGGCCTTGTACAGCAGGGAGATGATAAGGGAGTTGGTACACACCGATTTACCCGAGCCGGTGGTGCCCGCGATAAGCATATGGGGCAGCTTGGCGATGTTGCCCACGATGGGGCTGCCGCTGATGTCTTTGCCCACGGCGAAGGACACCTTGGACGGGCTGTCGGTGAACGCCTTGGAGCCCAGCACGTCCCGGATGCACACCGGACTGACCTGCCGGTTGGGCACCTCGATGCCCACGGTGGAGATCTTATCGGGGATGGGGGCCACCCGGACGGCGGACGCGCCCAGGGCCAGGGCGATGTCGCCGGACAGGTTGGTGATCTTGTTCAGCTTGACCCCCTGATCCAGCTCCAGCTCGTACCGGGTGACGGCGGGGCCCCGGATCACATTGACGATATGGGCGCTGACGCCGAAGGACTGCAGCGCGTCCTGAAGCCGCTGCTGGTTGGCGTGAAGTTCGCTGTCTGCCGCGACAGCGTTTCCGCCCCCGCCCTGGTTGAGCAGGGTGATGGGCGGATAGCGGTAGGCCGGGGCATCCTGCTCCAGCCCCGCTTCCAGCTCCCGGGCCATCTCCTCCGCCGTGTCCTTCTCCTCCAACCCGCTCTCGGGGCGGGGACTGGGCTTGGGGGCCTCCGGCTCCCGGATCACCGGGGGCGGCACCGGCTCATCCCGGACAATGGGCGGCGGCACCGGCTCCTCCCGGACGATGGGCGTCGGCGCCGGCTCCTCCCGGATGGGAGTGGGGGCGGGGAACGGAAGCACATCGTTTGCCGCCTCCGGCGGCGCCGCCGCGGGGCCCGGTTTGGGCGTGCGGGGCGGCTCCCTCATGGGGCGCAGCTCGGGCACGT
>JAIEFH010000256.1 GCA_029067025.1 Oscillospiraceae bacterium
TCCAACGCCATCGGCATGGGCGCGGCGGTCACCTTCGTGCTGCTGTGCTCCAACATGATGATCTCCCTGCTGCGCAAGGTCATCTCCGACAAGGTGCGCATCCCCTGCTACATCGTGGTCATCGCCTCCTTTGTCACCCTGGTGCAGATGATCGTCAAAGCCTTCCTGCCCGACCTGGATAAGGCGCTGGGCCTGTATCTGCCCCTGATCGTGGTCAACTGCATCATCCTGGGCCGGGCCGAGATGTTTGCCAACAAGAACGGCATCTTCGACTCCGCTCTGGACGCCATCGGCATGGGCGTGGGCTACACCCTGGCTATGCTGGCCATGGCGAGCATCCGCGAAATCTTCGGCGCGGGCACCTGGTTCGGCATCGAGCTGCCCGTGCTCATCGACAACAACATCTCCATCATGACCATGGCCCCCGGCGGCTTCGCCATTTTCGGCATTCTCATCGCCATTATCAACAAGGCCAGCAACGGCAAGGCCATCAAGAAAAAGGACTTCAGCTGCGAGGGCTGCCCCAGCGCCGCCGCGTGCAACGGGCAGAACTGCGCTGAGAAGAGGGAGGCTGCCGCGAAATGAACGGAGAATTTAAGATCCTGGTTTCCATCGTCATGTCGGCGGTGCTGGTGAACAACTACGTGCTGGCCCAGTTCCTGGGCATCTGCCCCTTCCTGGGCGTGTCCAAGAAGCTGGATCAGGCCGCCGGCATGAGCGTGGCCGTCATCTTCGTCATGCTGCTGGCCACCGCCGTCACCTATCCCATCCAGTACTTCGTACTCAACAACCTGGGGCTTGGTTACCTCCAGACCATCGTGTTCATCCTGGTTATCGCCGCCCTGGTGCAGCTGGTGGAGATCATCCTCAAAAAGTACATCCCCGCGCTCCACGCCTCCCTGGGCGTGTATCTGCCCCTCATCACCACCAACTGCGCCGTGCTGGGCGTGTGCATCAGCAACATCGATAACTATCTGCTGGATAAGGTCAGCTTCGGTACCGGCTTTGTCCAGGCCATGTTCAACTCCCTGGGGTCCGGCCTGGGCTTCCTGCTGGCCATGGTGCTGTTCTCCGGCGTGCGCAGCCGCGTGGACAAGTGCAAGTGCCCCGAGTGTTTCAAGGGTATGCCTATCACCCTGATCTCCGCGGCCATCGTGTCCGTGTCCTTCATGGGCTTCGCCGGCATCGTGGAAAACCTGCTGGGTTAAGGAGGGGAAGCGTAATATGGATCCTATGACTATCGTAATCGCTATAGTGGTCGTGGGCGTCATTGGCCTGCTGTGCGCCGTGATGCTGACCATCGCCTCCAAGTTCATGGCCGTGGAAGTGGACGAGCGCATTCCTATGGTGCGTGAGTGCCTGCCCGGCGCCAACTGCGGCGCCTGCGGCTTCGCCGGCTGCGACGGCTACGCCGCCGCGCTGGTGGAGGACCCGGACCTGTCCGTCAGCCTGTGCGTCCCCGGCGGGGCCACCGCCTCCGCCAACATCGGCAAGGTGCTGGGCCGCGAGGCGGGGGACGTTGCTAAGCAGGTGGCTGAAGTGCGCTGCTCCGGCACCTGTGAGGCTACCTCGGTCAAGATGGACTACAACGGCCTGGAGAGCTGCGCCGCCGCCAAGCTGCTGTTCGGCGGCACGGGCAAGTGCGTCTACGGCTGCATCGGCCTGGGCGACTGCGCCCAGGTGTGCCCCGTGGGGGCCATCCACATCAACGGCGGGCTGGCCCGGGTGGACACCACCGCCTGCATCGGCTGCGGCCTGTGCGCCAAGACCTGCCCCAACGGCGTCATCGCCATCCGTCCCGCCGACGCCCACATGGTGGTGGACTGCAACAGCCGCCAGAAGGGCGCGGGCACCCGCAAGAGCTGCTCCGCGGGCTGCATCGGCTGCCGTCTGTGCGAGAAGAACTGCCACAACGGGGCCATTACCGTCACCGACAACCTGGCGAGCATCGACTACGCCAAGTGCGACGGCTGCGGCAAGTGCATTGAGGTGTGTAAGGCCGGGTGCCTTGTCGCCTTGAACATTACAAAAGCCGAGGTCGTGAACGGCTGATAAAGGAGAAAAAACACCAACGAGGGAGCGGCCACAGCGGCCCTCCCTCTGTTGCGGTTCTGGAGGAATTTTGTGGAGTGGTTGAAAACCCATCGAAACGATGCTATACTGATTGCCGTGCTGCTGATCCTGGGTGGGGCGCTGGCCCTGTTCCTGTATGCCACCCGGCAGGCCGGGGGGTATGTGTCCGTTCGGGTGGATGGGGGGCTGCTCATGGAGCTGCCTTTGCGTGAGGATACCCAGATTGTACTGGGGGAAGGAGAGCATACCAACACCTTGGTGATTGAGAATGGTACAGCCCGAGTGGTGGAGGCGTCCTGCCCCGATCAGATCTGCGTCAACCAGGGGGCCGTCCGGTATGCCGGGGAGTCCATCGTCTGCCTGCCCCACAAGCTGGTGGTGACGGTGGAGGGCGGACAAGTGAATGATGTGGACGCCGCGACAAGGTAAGGATGGAGATATGAAAGCGTCAAAAGTCGCCCAATACGGGCTGATTACGGCCCTGGCCCTGGTGCTGTCGTACCTGGAATCGCTTCTGCCGCCCCTGGGGGTGCCTGGGGTGAAGCTGGGCCTGCCCAACCTGGCGATTGTGTTCGCCCTGTACCGGCTGAGCTGGAAGGATGCCTGCGTGATCTCGCTGGCGCGGGTGGCGCTGGTGGCCCTGCTGTTCGGTAATGGTGCGTCTTTGGCCTACAGCGCGGCGGGGGCTGTGCTGAGCCTTGCCGTCATGGGC
>JAIEFH010000257.1 GCA_029067025.1 Oscillospiraceae bacterium
TTGGCGGGGGTCTCGGTGACCGATCCCATGAAGGTGTATCATTTGGAGCTGGCCTCCTCCCACTACCATGTGGGCCGGGAGCTGCCCGCCTTGCTGCGGGAGACGGGCTTTGAGCCGAAGGAGACGGAGCGCAAGGGAAACCATGTGGTGTATTTTAAGCACTCCGACCATATTGAGGACTTTTTGACCTATTTGGGCGCGCCGGTGTCCGCCATGGCGGTGATGTCAGCCAAGATCGAGCGGGATATTCGGGGCAGCGTGAACCGCCAGGTGAACTGCGACAGCGCTAATCTGGACAAGACGGTGGCGGCGGCAAGGGAGCAGTTGGCCGCCATTGAGCGCTTACAGGAGTCCGGGCGGCTGGATTTTCTGCCGGACAAGCTTAAGGAGGCGGCGCGGCTGCGGATCGAAAACCCGGAGCTGAACCTGAACCAGTTGGGGGCGCTGTGTGAGCCAACCGTGAGCAAGTCGGCGTTCAACCACCGGATGCGCAAGCTGATGGAGCTGGCGGAGGGACCGGGACAGGAGGGGATATAGGATGGATGAAAAGGATCAGAAAATTCAGGAAATGGAGCGGCGACTGGAAGAAATGCAGCGGGAAATGGACGCGCTAAAGTATGGCCGCTCTCAGTTTCAACAGGGAGCGGGGCCGTCTATGTCAGGGACGGGAACGTTTCGGTATGGCCAGTGGGCGGCACCGCCGCCCAAGAAGGCCCGGCCGCTGCGCATTGCCCTGATCGTTGTGGGGAGCCTGACCGTGCTGGCGGCATTGGTGGCAGCTTTGGTGTTTTTGGTGTTTACGTTGATGAACAAGGTCGACAAGGAGACCACCGCTATGGCGGAGGAGATGCTCCAGGCCATTGTGGATCAGGATACAGACAGAGCCTATGCCCTGACCTACCCCGACGCGCTGAGGCGGGATGAGTTCGAGCGGGAGTTTGAAAAGATGTGTGCCACATGGCGGGCTGGGGGCGGCACCGACAGCTTTCAGTTGAAGCGCACCAGCTGGTCGATGAATTCCAGCGGCGGCGTCACTGAGTATACCTCGGTTTATGAGGTGGCCAGCGGCGAGACCTGGTTTACATTTCAGCTGACCCGTGTGGCGCACGGGGAGACGATGGGAATAACCGAAGCGCAGCTGCGCCGGTGATCCGGTTCTGAACGGGGTTTGCCGCACCAATCAGTTGGTTGACCGGGCGGAGGGGGTGCAAGCGTTTGAAACGGAAAAATCTTTCCCTGCACAGTATTTTGCCCCCGGCTGGGTTGAAGGCGAAGCTGGATCGGGAGGTGCAGGTGCGCAACGACCGGGAGAGGTGCAGGTGCAGCCTCATCCTGAGATGGAAAAGCGAAGAGCAGTTTACGCTCTGCATGATGGAATATGAGGATTTCGTGGGAGTTGAGCGCGAAGGCTCTTTCATGGGGACCAGATCCGGGATGAGACGGAAGGCGAGCTATTCCGCCATACTTTGCGGGGAAATCACCCCTGATGGAGAGGGCAGCGTCATTGCCGGACACTTCAGGCGGCTGTTGGCAAGGTGGTTTTTGCTTATCATTGCGGCCGGATGCTTCATTGGGTTTGCCGTAACGGGACAGTGGTTCGCGTGCCTGCTGACCGCGGCGCTGGGGACGCCCTTCCTTTATCATCTGCTTAATCCGATGCAGAGCAGATCCGGTGAGGCTCTATGGGCCGAATTGGAATCCTTAGTGGCAACCGTTGACAGTCATGGGGCCGGATAGCAGACCTTGGAAGAATACAGTTACGAGTAAGGAGTGAGAGCCATGGCCTTCACCCATTTACATTTACATACGGAGTACTCCCTCCTGGACGGCGCCTGCCGCATCAATCAGTTGGTTGACCGGGTGAAGGAACTGGGCCAGTCCGCCGTGGCCATCACCGACCACGGGGTCATGTACGGCGTCATCGACTTCTACCGGGCCTGCAAGGCGGCGGGGGTGAAGCCCATCATTGGGTGCGAGGTTTACGTGGCGCCACGCACCCGGTTCGATCGGGTGCACGAGCTGGACGGCTCCGCCCGGCACCTGGTGCTGCTGTGCCGCAATGAGCAAGGCTACCGCAACCTGAGCTACATGGTGTCCATGGCCTTCACCGAAGGGTTTTACATCAAGCCCCGGGTCGACATGGATTTATTGAGGGAGCATCACGAGGGCCTCATCGCCCTGTCCGCCTGCCTTGCCGGGGAAATCCCGCGCAGGCTGAGGAATGGCGACTACGAGGGGGCGAAGGCCCACGCCCTGGAAATGCGGGAGCTGTTCGGCGAGGACGGCTACTACCTGGAAATCCAGGATCACAAGATTCCCGAGCAGCAGGCGGTCATCGCGGGCATCATGCGCCTGAGTAAAGATACCGGCATCCCCATGGTGGCCACCAACGACTGCCACTACCTCACCCGGGAGGACGCCGCCATGCAGGACGTGCTCATGTGCGTCCAGATGGGCAAGCTGGTGGAGGATCAGGATAGGATGCGCTTTGAGACGGACGAGTTCTACGTCAAGAGCGAGGACGAGATGCGTGCCCTGTTCCCCAATTGCCCCGAGGCCATCGACAACACCCAGAAAATCGTGGACGCCTGCAATGTGGAGTTCGAGTTCGGCAAGTACCACCTGCCTGAGTTCAAGCTGCCCGAGGGGGAGACGGACGGGGACGCCTACTTCGAGAAGCTGTGCTGGAAGGGCTTTGCCCAGCGCTATCCGGACGGCGGCGAGGATTTGCGCGGCCGCCTGCGCATGGAGATGGGGGTCATCCGGCAGATGGGGTTTGTGGACTACTTCCTCATCGTGTCCGACTTCATCGGCTACGCCAAGGAGAACGGTATTCCCGTGGGGCCGGGGCGCGGCTCCGGGGCGGGCTCTATGGTGGCCTACTGCCTGCGCATCACCGACGTGGATCCCATCAAATACGCCCTGATCTTTGAGCGCTTTTTAAATCCCGAGCGGGTGACCATGCCCGACATCGACATCGACTTCTGCATCCGGCGGCGGCAGGAGGTCATCGACTATGTGTCCCGGAAGTACGGGGAGGATCACGTGGTGCAGATCGTCACCTTTGGCACCATGAAGGCCAAAGCCGCCATCCGGGACGTGGGGCGGGTGCTGAATGTTCCCTATTCCGAGGTGGACAACATCGCCAAGCAGGTGCCCTTTGACCCGAAGATGACCCTGGACAAGGCACTGGTGCTGTCCAAGGGGTTCTCCGATCTCTATAACGGGGACGACCGGGTGAAAGAGCTGGTGGACATGGCCCGGAAGATCGAGGGGATGCCCCGCAACGCCTCCACCCACGCGGCGGGCGTGGTCATCACCAAGCGCCCGGTGTATGAGTACGTCCCCCTGGCCACCAACGACGGACAGCCCGTCACCCAGTACACCATGGTGACCATTGAGGAGCTGGGCCTGCTGAAGATGGACTTTCTGGGCCTGCGCAACCTGACGGTGCTGGATGACGCGGTGAAGATGGTGCGGAGGGAGATCCCCGGCTTCAGGCTGGAGGACATCCCCGACGACGACAGGTCGGTCTACCAGATGCTGTCCGACGGGCGCACCTCCGGCGTGTTCCAGATGGAGTCGCAGGGTATGACGGGCGTGTGCGTGGGCCTCAAGCCAAAGAGCATTGAGGACATCTGCGCCATCATCGCCCTGTACCGCCCCGGCCCTATGGACTCCATTCCCAAGTTCCTGGCCTGCGCCCAGAATCCGGCGCTGGTCACCTATAAGCACCCCTCCCTGGAGCCGATCCTGTCCAATACCTACGGCTGCATCGTCTACCAGGAGCAGGTCATCGAGATCTTCCGCAAGCTGGCAGGCTACTCCCTGGGCCAGGCGGACATGGTGCGCCGGGCTATGAGCAAGAAGAAGGAGAAGGACGTCCAGCGCGAGCGGGGCGCCTTCATCCACGGCGACCCGGCCCGGAATATCCCTGGCTGCGAGGCCAATGGCATCCCCGAGGCGGTGGCCCAGTCTATCTACGACGAGATCAACGACTTCGCCCACTATGCCTTCAACAAATCCCACTCCCTGGCCTACGCCATCGTGGCCTACCAGACGGCCTGGTTCAAGTGCCGCCATCCCCGGGAGTATATGGCCGCCTTGCTCACCTCTGTGTTGGATTCCCAGGATAAGGTGGCGGAGTACATCGCCGAGTGTAAAGAGAACGGCATCGCCCTGCTGCCGCCGGACATCAACGAGTCCGGCGCGGCGTTTACCGTGTCCGGCCCTAACATCCGCTTTGGGCTGGCGGCGCTGAAGGGGGTGGGCGTGGGCTTCACCAACGCGGTGCTGGCCGAGCGGGACAAAGGCGGCCCCTTTGTCTCCTTCCCGGAGTTCTGTGCCCGGATGTACGACTGTGATTTGAATAAGCGGGTGCTGGACAGCCTGATCCGCTCGGGCTGCTTTGACAGCATGGGCTGCCGCCGCTCCCAGTTGATGAAGGTATATGAGCAGGTGGTGGACGCCATCGCTCGGGATCGCAAAAAGAACCTGGAGGGCCAGTTTGACCTCTTTGGCGGAGGCGGGGAGGCCGTCTCTGTACCCACGGTCATCCTGCCCGACATCCCGGAGTTCTCCCCGGTGGAGCTGATGGCCATGGAGAAGGAGACCACCGGGCTGTATCTGTCCGGCCACCCCATGGACGAGTACCGCAGGCAGGCCCAGAAGCACGGGGCGGTGTCCATTGCGGCCGTCATGGCAAGCGGCGGGGAGGAGGACAGGCCCTCTCCCTACGGGGACGGCCAGCGGGTGACGCTGGCGGGGGTGGTGGCGTCGGTGCGCACCAAAACAACGAAGAACAACTCCCTCATGGCCTACGTCATGCTGGAGGACGCCACCGGGACCATTGAGCTGCTGTGCTTTTCCCGCACGCTGACGGAGAGCGGGGCCTACTTGAAGGTGAATCTGCCCGTGATGGTGACGGGGAAGGTGTCCGTCCGGGACGAGAAGGCCCCCCAGCTCATGGTGGATCGGGTGATCCCCCTGTCCGACACGGGCAAACCCGCCCAGGCGGGGGAACAGGTGCTGTGGATCCGCCTGCCCGACGGGGGGGAGGCATTTACCTGGCTGAAGAAGCTGCTGAATATGTTCCCCGGCGATTCCCGCGCCATTGTCTATCTGGCGGATCAAAAGAAAAAGCTCCAGACCCACTGTATCCACCATGAGGCGCTGCTGGCTGAGCTGCGGGAGACGCTGGGCGAGGAGAGCGTGGTGCTGAAAGCCACGTAGATCGAGAAATCTAAGGTGAGATTATGCAGGCAAGAGAAAGAGTTTTGGGCAGGATCGGAAAGGTGCTGTTCCACCGCCTGGGCATTGTGGCGGTGCTCATCATCGCGCAGATCGCCCTGTATGCCACGGGGCTGGTGGTGCTGCGGGACAGCCCGTACTACAAGCCGATGGAGTGGCTGTTTATCGTGCTGTCGGTGCTGGCGGCCATGTGGATCGTGGGGAACAAGAGCAACCCGGGCTATAAGATCGGCTGGCTCATCATTGTGCTGGGGCTGATGCCCTTCGGCTCCCTGGCCTATCTGCTGCTGGGCGGCAACCATCTGTCCGCGTTCAACCAGCGCCGTCTGCGCTCTATGGAGCGGAAGATCCGCAAGAATCTGGGGCCGGAGTGCGGCCGGTCAGCCTCCCTGGGGGAGCTGATGGGGGAGGACGCGGCCTGTATGGCCCATTATCTGGAGCGCACCACCCACTGTCCCGTGTACGGCAACACCCGCACCAAGTACTATCCCCTGGGGGACGACTGCTACGACGACATCCTGTCCGCCCTGCGGGAGGCGGAGCGGTATATCTTCATCGAGTACTTCATCATTGAAGAGGGGAAGCTGTGGAACTCCATTCTGGACATCCTGAAGGAGAAGGTCAGGCAGGGGGTGGAGGTCCGGGTCATCTATGACGACGTCGGCTCCATCGCCACCCTGCCCTCGGACTACCCCGCGAAGCTGGAGAAGCTGGGGGTGCATTGCCGGGTGTTCAACCGTGTGCTGCCGGTGGTATCCCTGCGGCAGAACAACCGGGATCACCGCAAGTATATGATTATCGACGGCCGGGTGGCCTTCACCGGGGGCATCAACATGGCGGACGAGTACATCAACGTCAAGCACCGGTTCGGCCATTGGAAGGACTCCGCCATCCGGCTGGAGGGGGACGCGGTTTGGTCTATGACGGTGTCCTTCCTGTCCATGTGGGACTTTACCCACAGCGAGGAGGAACACTTCACTCCCTTCCGCCCCGCCCCCGCCCGCGGCGGCACTGTGGGCTATGTTCAGCCCTACCACGACTGCCCCTGGGACAACGAGCCGGTGGGCCAGTCGGTGTACCTCAACCTGATTTACCGGGCCAAGCGGTATGTGTATATCACCACGCCCTATTTGGTGATCGATTACTCGCTGAGCATGGCGCTGGCCACCGCCGCCAAATCCGGGGTGGACGTGCGCATCATCACCCCCCACATCCCGGACAAAAAGACGGTGTTTGAGATGACCCGCGCCTACTATGAGGAGCTGCTGGAGGCGGGGGTGCAGATCTTTGAGTACACGCCGGGGTTCATCCACTCCAAGAACTTCATCGTGGACGACCGCTTTGCCACCGTGGGGACGGTGAACCTGGATTACCGCAGTATGTTCCTCCACTTTGAAAACGGCGTGCTGCTCTACGAGACGCCGTCGGTGGAGGACATCCGGGAGGACTTCCTGGACACCCAGACCAGGAGTCTGATGGTCACACTGGAGGACTGCCGGTCTGTGTCCCTGGCCCGGAGGCTGTTCCGGGATCTGCTGCGGCTGTTCGCGCCGCTGCTGTGAAGAAGCAAAAAAATTCCCCCGGCTATAGCCGGGGGAGTTTTTTTGATGATTCAGGGCTTGCCCAGCAGGGCGAACATATTCTTCTTGTATGCCTCCACGCCGGGCTGGTTAAAGGGATTGACCCCCAGCACGTGGCCGCTGATGCCGCAGGACAGCTCGAAGAAGTAGAGCAGCTCACCCAGGGCGTGGACGCTCATCTTGTCCAGCCGCAGCACCATGGAGGGCGCGCCGCCGTCCTGGTGGGCGGCCAGGGTGCCCTGGAAGGCCATCTCCCGGACGAAGCTCAGGGGCTTGCCCGCCAGATAGTTCAGGTTGTCGCCGTTGTCATCGCTGTAGGGGATGGCGATGTCATAGCCGGTGTCGTCCACATAGATCACCGTCTCGAACAGGTGGCGCTCGCCGTCCTGGATATACTGGCCCAGGGAGTGTAGGTCGGTGGTGAACTGGGCGGAGGCGGGGAAGATGCCCTTGCCGTCCTTGCCCTCGGACTCGCCGAAGAGCTGCTTGAGCCACTCGCCCACGAAGGAGTAGGACGGTTCATAGGAGCAGAACAGCTCGATCTTCTTGCCCTGGCGGTACAGCAGGTTCCGGGCGGCCACGTACTGCCACACGGGGTTGGACATATCCCGCTTGTCGAAGGCGTTCATGGCGTCCCGGGCGCCTGACATCAGCTCGTCGATGTCGGTGCCGCCCACGGCGATGGGCAGCAGACCCACGGCGGACAGCACGGAGAAGCGGCCGCCCACGTCGTCGGGCACCACGAAGGTCTCCCACCCGTTGGAGTCGGCCAGGGTCTTGAGGGCCCCCCGGGCCTTGTCGGTGGTGGCGTAGATGCGCTTGTTGGCCTCCTCGCCGTACTGCTTCACCAGCAGATCCCGGAACACCCGGAAGGCCACGGCGGGCTCGGTGGTGCCGCCAGACTTGGAGATGACGTTGATGGACCAGCTGCGGTCGTCCAGCTTGCGGATTACGGTCTCCAGCTCGTTGGGGCTGAGGGAGCAGCCCACGAAGCAGATCTCGGGGCCGTTGGAGGGGAATACCTCCAGCGCGGCGCGGGCGCCCAGATAGGAGCCGCCGATGCCCACCACCACCAGCACCTGGGAGTCCTCGCGGATCTTGGCGGCGGCCTTCTGAATACGGGCGAATTCCTCTTTGTCGTAGTTCTCGGGCAGGCGCACCCAGCCCACATAGTCGGAGCCGGGAGCGGCGGGGTCGTAAAGTTTGGCGTGAGCGGCCTCCACCTCGGGGGCCATGGCGCTGATCTGCTCCTGAGAGATCACGCCCTCCAGCTTGGACAGGTCTAATTTTAGCATGACAGATCACTCCTTGTAAAATGTTGCTATTTGGCTATCAATATAGTTTGATAAATGCTCTGCATCCAATATCGGTATCCAGTTCAAAGCCGGCCGATTGATAAAACTGAATCGTTTTTGCGGTATTGTCGGTAAGCAGCGATTTTTGATAAACGTTTTGGTATAGCTCAAGGATTTTGGAAATCAGCGCGGAACCGATTCCTTGGTGCTGATACTCCGGGAAAACCAGAATGTCTTGGATGAAAACGATGGAATGGCCGTCGCCAACTACCCGAATGATCCCGAGCAATTGCCCGTTTGCGAATGCGCCAAATATTTTTAAGGAATTCGCGTAGGCGTTTTTCAGCATATCGGGGTTATCAGTATAATTTGTCCATCCGACGCTCTGGTACAGGCTCAATATCTCCGATTCCTCGTATTTGCTATATTCTTGAATTGAAAATTCCACGTTGCCATGACCTCCGTTTTGACTGTTTGACAATCGGAATTTTCAAATGAAATATAACAACAGCATCTTGATACCTCGTAAACTCCCATTATTCACTGAAAAACAGAGCCGCGCCGCCGAAAATGCCGGCGTTGTTGCCCAGTTGGGCCTGGGCAAAGCGCACCTTGGAGCAGGCATTCATCACGTTGGCCTGGAAGGATGCCTCTACCGGGTCCAGAAGGGCGCGGCCCGCGGCGGATACGCCGCCGCCCAGAAGGATCACCTCCGGGTTGACGACGCAGGCCACGATTGCGGCGCCATAGCCCAGAGCGTCCGCCGCCTCCTTGACCACGGCCTGGGCGTTCTCGTCCCCAGCGGCCGCGGCGTCATACACGTCCTTGGCGGTGACCTTTTCCATCTCCTTGAAGGGGGAGAAGGCTTTGGCGGCACGGATGATGCCGGTGGCGGATGCGGTGGCCTCCAGGCAGCCCTTCCGGCCACAGCCGCACTGCCAGTCGGGGTGGAAGGGGACGGTGATGTGCCCCACCTCGCCGCCGCCGCCGGTGGCGCCTGCCACGATGCGCCCGTCGCAGATGATGCCGCCGCCGACGCCGGTGCCTACGGTGAACAGCACCAGGTTGCGGCACCCCTTGCCGCCACCCTGCCAGCACTCGCCCAGAGCGGCCAGATTGGCGTCATTGGCCACGCGGACGGGTACGTTGGCCCGGCTGGCCAGTTCCTGGGCCACATTGAGATCGTTCCAGCCCAGGTTGACGCAGATGGGAACCACAGACTGGTCCACCACCGGCCCGGGCACGCCTACGCCTGCGCCTACGCACTTGCAGTCTGGGAAGGATTCCATGACCAGGCGCATATGACGGGCGATGTCATCAAAGGTAGCGCTCACATCCCGGAAGGTGGGAAACTCCCGTTTGTCCAGCAGCTCCCCTTCCCGGCTGACCAGCCCCAGTTTTACCGTAGTGCCGCCGATGTCCACGCCGAAGCAAACTTCTTTCACGCTCCAGACCTCCTTTTCATTATGTGGCCGCCCCGCTGGGCGGATTATTTCATGTGCCAGATGTTGCGGGCGTACTCGTCCACCGCGCGGTCGGCGGAGAAGAAGCCCGCCTTGGCGATATTCACCAGGGACATCTTGTTGAACCGGGCCTTGTCGCCGTAGATAGCCGACACGTCCCGCTGGGCGCGGACATAGTCGTGGAAGTCGGCCAGACACATATAGGGGTCGGCGGGGCCCTTGTGGTTGGTGGTGAGGGAGCGCACGATGTCGTCAAAGTGCATCCCGTTGACGCCGCCCATGAGCAGATCCATGACCGCTTTCAGTTCCGGGTCATTGCGGACGTAGTCCAGGGGATTGTAGCCCCAGCGCCACAGGTCGTTGACCTCCTCGGTCTTGAGGCCGAACAGCACGATGTTCTCATCGCCCACCTGCTCGTGGATCTCCACGTTGGCGCCGTCCAGGGTGCCCAGGGTCACCGCGCCGTTGATCATCAGCTTCATATTGCCGGTGCCGCTGGCCTCCTTGCCGGCGACGGAGATCTGCTCGGAGATCTCGGCGGCGGGGATGATGATCTCCGCCAGGGAGACCTTGTAGTCCTCCATAAAGACCACCTTCAGCTTATCACGGGTGTCCGGGTCGTTGTTGACCAGCCTGGACACGTACACGATGAGCTGGATGACCTGTTTGGCCATGATATAGCCGGCGGACGCCTTGGCGGCGAAGATGAAGGTGCGGGGCTGGAAGGGGGCGTGGGGGTTGTGCTTGATCTCCAGGTACATATGGAGGATCTGGAGCACGTTGAGCAGCTGGCGCTTGTACTCATGCAGCCGCTTGATCTGGACGTCGAACAGGGAGTTGGGGTCTACCATGATGCCGTCCCGCTTGAGGATGAGCTCGGCCAGACGCTCCTTGTTGGACAGCTTGATTTTCTGGAGCTTCTGGAGGACGGCAGGGTCGTCCTTGTACTTGAGCAGCTTTTCCAGCTGGGTGGAGTCCTTCACAAAGCCGTCCCCGATCAGCTCCTTCAGCAGAGTGGTGAGCTTGGGGTTGGACTGGCACAGCCAGCGGCGGTAGGCGATGCCGTTGGTGACGTTGCAGAAGTGGTCGGGCGTCATTTGGTAGTAGTCCCGGAAGATGGAGTTCGTGAGAATGTCAGAGTGGAGCTTGGACACGCCGTTGACCTTGTGGCAGGCGGTCAGGCACAGATTGGCCATGCGGATCTCGTCCCGGCTGATGACGGCCATATACTCGATCTTGCCCATGTCGTTGCCGTAGTAGCCGTGCAGGTCGACGCGCAGGCGGCGGTCAATCTCCTGGACGATCTGGTACACCCGGGGCAGCAGCTGTTCGAACAGGGACACATTCCAGCGCTCCAGCGCCTCGCTCATGACGGTGTGGTTGGTGTAGGACAGGGTGCGGCAGGTGATGTCCCAGGCCCGCTCCCAGCTATAGTTGTACTCGTCCACCAGCAGGCGCATCAGCTCGGGCACGCACAGGGCGGGATGGGTGTCGTTGATGTGGATGGACACCTTGTCGGGCAGATTGTCCAGATTGGGGTTATTGCGCAGATGCTTCTTCAGGATGGTCTGCACCGAGGCGGACACCAGCAGATACTGCTGGCGCAGGCGCAGACGCTTGCCCTCAAGGTGGTCGTCGGCGGGGTAGAGCACCTTGGAGATGACCTCGGCCATGGTGTCGCCCTCCAGGGCCTTGGCGTAGTCGCCCCGGGAGAAAGCGGACATATCGAAGCTGTTGGGGGACTTGGCGGACCACAGCACCAGGGGGTTGACCGCCTTGCTGTCGTGGCCGGAGATATACATCTCGTTGGGCACCGCCACGACAGACTGGTAATTCAGGTGCTGCACCCGGTAGATGCCGTCGTCCTGCCAGCCGTGGACGTGGCCGCCGAAGCGGACCTCCACCGCCTCGCTCTCGTGGGGGACCAGCCATACATGGCCCTGGTTCATCCAGTCGTCGGGGAACTCCACCTGCCAGCCGTCCACAATCTTCTGCTTGAAGATGCCGAACTCATAGCGGATGGAATAGCCCGTCATGGGCAGATCCAGGCTGGAGGCGGAGTCCATATAGCAGGAGGCCAGACGGCCCAGACCGCCGTTGCCCAGGCCCGCGTCCGGCTCCATCTCATACAGGTCATGGATGTCCACGCCGCACTTGGCTAGGGCCTTGGTAAATATATCCTCCAGGCCCAGGTTATAGAGGTTGTTGCGCAGGGAGGTGCCCACCAGGAACTCCATGGACATATAGTACACCTGCTTGCCCTGGTTCTTGCGGTAGAACTCGGCGCTCTTGGTGGCCAGCATACCGTTGACCACGTAGCACAGGGCGCGGTAGACCTGCTGGGGGGAGGCGCTCTCCATGGGGCAGCCGTAGCGTACCAGCAGAGTTTCCTCCAGTTGTGAGATGATTTGTTTCTGATCCATAGGATACCTGACTCCTTCTTGACCGGCAAACGCCGGGGAATTGATGAAAAATACAAGCACAGCCCGCTCCCGCGGACTGTGCTTGCACAGGGCGAGATACACGCCCTCTATTATAGCACAAAAAGGTCTGCTTTTGTACTACTAATTTCAGTTTTTTTCTCATTTGTGAAAATGAAGAAAAAGAATATGAATCCTTTGGAAAAGGTTAGGCATCCTCGGTCATGGAACGGTAAATATTCCAATAATCCTGGACGGATCGCTTCCAGGAGCTGTCGTACGCCATGACGCTCTTCTGCAGGGCTGTCCAGTGCTCCTTGTCCTGGAACAGAGCTTCAGCCCGGCGGACGGCGTCCAGCATATCATGGGCGTTGTAGGTTTTGAAGGTGAAGCCGTTGCCCTCGCCGGTCGCAATGTCGTAGGCGGGGACGGTGTCGAACAGCCCGCCGGTCTCCCGGACGATGGGGATGGTGCC
>JAIEFH010000258.1 GCA_029067025.1 Oscillospiraceae bacterium
GGACGGCGGGGCAAGGGGGGCTTCGCCGCCGCCCTGCCCGGTGTGGCCGGGTGCATCTGGCTGATGGAGAGCTTCCGGGGCCACGCCGCCAACCCGGTGCGGTGGGACTACGCCCCCCAGCTCATCGCCATTGTGTGCGGGATGCTGCTGTATATGGATTTCGCCGGGATGTCCGCCGGCGCGGCAAGGCCCCGCCGGCTGCTGTGGCTGGCCGCAATGACCGCCGTCATGTCCGCCTCGGCCCTGGTGTCCGCGGCGGTTTGGAAAGGCTGGGCGGATGTGCTACTGCTGACGGCGCAGATGCTGACAGCGGCGGCGGTGCTGTGGCGGCTGCCCCCCAACCTGGAAAACCCGCCCAAACTGAAAGGAACCCCCATCCCCCAGCCCGGGGAAGCAAGCATACAGGAGGAAACCACCCATGAATGACAAGACGTTTTATATCACCACGCCCATCTACTACCCCTCTGACAAGCTGCACATCGGCCACGCCTACTGCACCGTGGCCACCGACGCCATGGCCCGGTACAAGCGGCTGGCGGGGTATGACGTGATGTTCCTCACCGGCACCGACGAGCACGGCCAGAAGATCGAGGACAAGGCCCGTGAGGCGGGCGTCACCCCCAAGGAGTATGTGGACAACATCGTGGAGGGGCCCCGGGGCGTGCTGGATCTGTGGAAGCTGATGAACATCTCTAACGACCGGTTCATCCGCACCACCGACGATTACCATGTGGCCGCCATCCAGAAGATTTTCAAGAAGATGTACGACAACGGCGACATCTACAAGGGCACCTACAAGGGCAAGTACTGCAAGCCCTGCGAGTCTTTCTGGACCGAGTCCCAGCTGGTGGACGGCAAGTGCCCCGACTGCGGCCGGGAGGTGGTGGACGCGGAAGAGGAGGCGTACTTCTTCAAGCTGTCCAAGTACGCCGACCGGGTGCGGCACCTGCTGGAGGACACCGACTTCCTGGAGCCCCGCTCCCGCGTGAATGAGATGGTGAACAACTTCATCAAGCCGGGGCTGGAGGATCTGTGCGTATCCCGCACCTCTTTCACCTGGGGTATCCCGGTGGACTTTGATCCGGGCCATGTGGTATATGTGTGGATCGACGCGCTGTTCAACTATATGACCGCGCTGGGTTATCAAAACGACAAATATAACGATCTGGAGAAATTCTGGCCCGCCGACATCCACTTTGTGGGCAAGGAGATCGTCCGGTTCCACTCCATCATCTGGCCCGCCATGCTCATGAGCATGGGCCTGCCCCTGCCCAAGAAGGTGTACGGCCACGGCTGGCTCAACTTCAACGGCGAGAAAATGTCCAAGTCCCGGGGCAATGTGGTGGACCCCTACCTGCTCAGCGAGCGGTATGGCGTAGACGCCCTGCGCTTCTTTGTCCTGCGCACCTTCCCCTTCGGCTCCGACGGCAACTTCACCAACGAGCTGCTGATCCAGACCATCAACAACGACCTGGCCAACGACCTGGGCAATCTGCTCAGCCGCACCACCGCCATGGCGGAAAAGTATTTCGGCGGCACGCTGCCCGAGGCCCGTCAGGCCAACCCCGAGCTGGACGACAATTTGATTTCCCTGGCCACCGGCCTGCGGGCGCGTTACGAGGAGCAGATGGAGAAGTTCCAGTTCCAGAACGCGCTGGAGGAGGTCTTTAAGGTCATCCAGCGGGCCAACAAGTATATCGACGAGAACGCCCCCTGGGCGCTGGCCAAGGACATGGACACCAACGGCACCCGGCTGGCCACCGTCCTGTACAACCTGCTGGAGACCCTGCGCATCTGCACCGTGCTGCTCATCCCCTTTATGCCAGGCACCGCCGACGCGATCTTCTGTCAGCTGGGCACCTGCGGAAGCTGCGCCCAGTGCTGCAAGACCTGGGACAGCGCCGCCCAGTGGGGCGTGCTCCCCGCCACTGTGTCCGTTATCAAAGGGGAGAACCTGTTCCCCCGCATCGACATGGCCAAGGAGCTGGCCGAGCTGGACCGCATCCAGGAGGAGGCCAAGAAGGCCGCCCTGCCCGCCGTCGAGATCGAGCCCCAGTTGGAGGAGAAAGTGGACTTCGACACCTTCTGCAAGTCCGACTTCCGGGCCGTCAAGGTGAAGGACTGCCAGAATGTGAAGAAGTCCGACAAGCTGCTGAAGTTCACCCTGGACGACGGTACGGGCACCGACCGGCAGATCCTGTCCGGCATCGCCAAGTGGTATAAGCCGGAGGAGCTGATTGGCAAGACCCTGGTGGCCATCGTCAACCTGCCCCCCCGCAAGATGATGGGCCAGGAGAGCCAGGGTATGCTCATCTCCGCCGTCCACACCGAGCGCGGCGAGGAGTGCCTCCATCTGCTCATGGTGGACGACGCTATCCCCGCCGGGGCTAAACTGTGCTGACAAAGTGGTGGACATTGCCGCACAACTGTGCTAGAATGGCTCTGCCGTGTGATACGTTTCCACGGCAGGGATCATACCTGAAAAATTTGAGAAAGAAGTGTGATGGATATGAAACGTTTTATGACCCTGCTCCTGGCACTGATGATGGTGCTGTCTCTGGCGGCCTGCGGCGAGGGCGGGCTGTCCCTGGACCCCAACAGCAAGACCAGCACCCCGAGCAGCAGCGATGACGGCAAAGACAAGGACGACAAGGACGACAACAAGGGCGACAACAAGGGCGATGACACGGATGACAACAAGGGCGATGACAAGAGCGGCGGTGAGGATGGGCTCATCTACCCCGACGAGGACGGCCTTGCCATGGGCTACGCTGGCGACACTCTGCGCACCGCCTTCTTTGACATGACGATCAACGACCCCTATACCTGCGACGAGTTCGACGGCCTCATCCCCGACGAGGGCTACAAGTTCCTGGTGGCGGAGCTCACCCTGTACAACTACACCGACGACTCCCAGCCCATGTTCGACACCGACTTCGAGGTGATCTGGGATCTGGATGATGACGACGCCTGGGCCTGGCCCGAGTACGATACGGTCACCGACGCCAACGGTGAGCCGGAGTACTTCGTCCGCTCCGACAAGCAGCTGCCCACCGAGTATACCCTGGGCATCCACAAGACCATCACCGGTATTCTGCTCTACCAGGTGCCGGTGGACTCCACGGACTACTACATCGATTTTTACGAGCTGTACGATGACGGCACCGATGAAGGCAGGTACGGCGATTCCTTCTACGTTCGCTTCAGCGAATGAGCTTGACGCTGTTTGACACCCACGCCCATTACGACGCCGCCCAGTTTGACGCTGACCGGGACGAGGTGCTGTCCGCCCTGCCCGGCCAGGGGGTGGAGCTGGTGGTCAACCCCGGCTGCGACCTGGAAAGCTCCCGCAAGGCCATCGCGCTTTCGGAGCGGTACCCATTCCTATATGCCGCCGTGGGGGTGCACCCGGAGGAGTGCGCCCCCTGGCGGGATCAGGATGTGGACGAGCTGCGCGCCTTAGCGGCCCACCCCAGGGTGGTGGCCGTGGGGGAGATCGGGCTGGACTACTACTGGCCCGATAACCCGCCCCGGGAGCTGCAACAGCGGGTGTTCCGGGCCCAGATGGCTCTGGCCCGGGAGCTGGATCTGCCCGTCATCGTCCATGACCGGGAGGCCCATGGGGACAGCATGGACATTGTGCGGGAGTTCCCGGAGGTGCGGGGGGTGTTCCACTGCTTCTCGGGCAGCGCCGAGATGGCCCGTGAACTGGTGAAGCTTGGCTGGATGATCTCCTTCACCGGGGTGCTCACCTACAAAAACGCCCGCAAGGCGGTGGAGGCCGCCCAGGCCGTCCCGCTGGACCGGCTGATGATCGAGACGGACAGCCCCTATATGGCCCCTGTCCCCCATCGGGGAAAGCGGAACCATTCGGGTTATGTGGCCCATATCTGCCAGCGGCTGGCTGAGCTGAAGGGGATTGCCCCGGAAGAATGTTCCAGGATTACACTGGAAAATGGGCGCAGCTTCTTCCATATCTCCGACTGAAATGGGAACAATGGGGAAAATTGGGGTTTTTTGTAGAAGTGTATGAAGATTTGTTCCAAGATGCTCCGATTTTCGGAATTTTCTCAAAGTTTGCTTGACAGCCCCTTAGCAGGATGTTATACTGATAATGGTTTTGATGTATGAACTGATTTGTGCCCGCTCTTTCGTACATACGAAAGGGCGGACTTTTTTCTTCTACTTTCAAAACGAATTTTTACAAATCAGGAGGAAAAAGGAAATGACCGGTACTGTGAAATGGTTCAACGCTGAGAAGGGCTACGGCTTCATCACCCCCGACGACGGCACTGAGGACGTGTTCGTCCACTTCTCCGCCATCGTGGCCGAGGGCTACAAGAAGCTGCTGGAGGGCCAGAAGGTCACCTTTGAGACCGAGCCCGATCCCCGGGGCGCCAAGGGCGTGCGCGCCACCAACGTGGTCGCCATCGTCGAGGAGTAATTCTTGCAAAAAAATACCTGCCGCTATGCGGCAGGTATTTTTTGTTTGCTTTAGGAGCTGAAATGAGTATGGGCTTTTCCCCAAACGACTATTCATTTACTTTCGCTTGTGCAGTTTATGCTTGGTGCCGTCCGGCCTCACAATATAGGTGTTGTCCAGATGTCCGGTGAGGCTGGCCTTTACGCTGTCAATATATTCGCGGCGCAGGGCGTCCCGCTCCGCCAGCTCTTCCGGGGTCAGCGTTCCTCCCGCCTTCACCCGACGGGCAAATTCGTTGATGCGGTCAATTTTCTTCTGATCCATTACAGATACCTCTCCATTTCAATGATGATCCGGCCCTTCCGGGACTGGCCGCCCACGGTCTTGACCACGCATTTGCCAAGCCCCCGGCAGGTGAGGACATCCCCCTGGACCACCGGCTTGTCCGGCTTGAGGCACTCCCGGTGGTTGAGGGACACCCGCCCTGTGGTGACAAGGTCTGCCGCTTTACCCCGGGCCAGGGAAAAGCCGCTGGCCAGCACCGCGTCCAGCCGCAGCGCCGCCACGGTGTCGTGGATGAGCTTGACCTCGGCGGGGGCGGGGGAGAGGGCGGACAAGGGGATTTCCTTCAGCTTCAAGCGATACCGCCCCGCCTGCTCGAACTGGGACAGGATGATGGGGGCGGCCTCTTTCAGGCAGATAATCTGGGCGGCGGTATCGCCCACTAAGATGTCGCCCACCTTTTCGCGGGTCAGGCCGATGCCCATCAGGCCCCCCAGCAGATCCCGGTGGGTCAGGTCGGCCCCCGTGGGCGGGTAGGCCGCCTCAATGGCGGCAAGCTCGTCCTCCGCCAGCCAGTCCTCCGGCTCCTGCCAGTCGGGGAGGAACACGCACACCGTGCGCTCCGCGCCCTCATAGCCGCCGTGGAAGAGATGGCGGGGATGCCCGCAGGAGGCCAGCAGCGGTTCCAGCGCCGCCCGCTGGGCGGGGGAGAGGAACTGGGTGGCAGAGGGGATGGAGCGGTTCTGCGCCCGTTCCATCTGATCCAGCGCCCGGGCCAGGACGACGCGCTCATCGGCATCCTTGGAGAATTTGTTCAGCAGATCCGTTTTGTTCATATCATACCCCGCCTCCGGGCCTCCTCCATCAGCTTGGGCTGGATCAGCGGATATGTCCAGCGGTCGGGCAAGTCGTCCATCAGGTAGATTTCCCGGATTTCATGGTGCAATCCGCCATCCAAGGCGGTGATGTCCGCGCAGTACAGCATCCCATAATCGCTGAAGGAGTAGACACACACCGGGGTCAGCGTGAACTCCGACGCGCCCGTCTCCTCCGCAAGCTCCCGCCGCGCCGTTTCCAGGATGGATTCCCCCGGCTCCCGGTGCCCGCCGGGGTTCTCCAGGGTGTCCCGATCCTTGTGGCGGCAGAACACCCACTTGCCCTGACATTTGGCGATGACGACCGCGTATTTCAGCAGAGCGTCGTCCACATGGTCATAGAATTTGACTTCGGGCTGTTCCATTTTTGACACCTCCGTGATTTATACCACCCGCTTCTGGGCATTGTAGAGCTGGGCGTACTCCCCGCTCCGTTCCAGCAGCTCCTGGTGGGTGCCTTCCTCCAAAATGTGGTTCTCGTCCACCACAATGATCCGGTGGGCGGAGCGGATGGTGGACAGGCGGTGGGCGATGATGAGGGTGGTGCGGCCCTTTGCCAGCTCGTCAAAGGCGGACTGGATGCGGGCCTCCGTTACCGAGTCCAGGGCGGAGGTGGCCTCGTCCAGGATCAGGATGGGCGGGTTTTTCAGGAAGATGCGGGCGATGGACACCCGCTGCTTCTGCCCGCCGGACAGCATCACGCCCCGCTCCCCCACGTAGGTCTGGAAGCCGTCGGGCATGGACATAATGTCGTCGTAGATCTCCGCCCGGCGGGCCGCGTCCACCACCTCCGCCTCGGTGGCGTCAGGCCGGCCGTAGCGGATGTTGTCCATAATCGTCCCGGCGAACAGGAACACGTCCTGCTGGACGATGCCGATGTTGTGCCGCAGGGAGCGCTGGGTCACCTCCCGCACATCCTGGCCGTCCACCAGGATGCGGCCGCCGGTCACGTCGTAGAACCGGGGGATGAGCTGGCACAGGGTGGACTTGCCGCCGCCGGAGGGGCCTACCACGGCCACCGTCTCGCCACGGGGGATGTGGATGGACACGTGATCCAGCACGGCGGGGCCGTCCTCGTAGTGGAAGGAGACATCGTCAATGAGAATGTCGCCCTCCGCCTCGCCCATGGGCCTGGCATCCGGGGCGTCCTTCACGGCAGGCTCCACCCGCATCAGCTCCACAAAGCGCTTGAAGCCCGCCATGCCGTTAAGGAACTGCTCCACAAAGGCCGCCAGCTTGCGCACCGGGGTGAGGAAGGTGGAGATGTACAGGGTAAAGGTGACCAGATCCACAAAGTCCATCTCGCCCCGCATGATGAAGTACCCGCCCACCGCTACGGTGAGGACGTTCATGGCGGGCAGGGCGAACTCCAGGCCGGCGTGGTAGGTGGCCATGGCCTGGTAGTAGCCCCGCTTGGCCCCCTTGAACTGCTCGTTGGAGGCCCGGAATTTCTGATCCTCCTGGCTCTCGTTGGCGAAGGCCTTCGCCGTGCGCATCCCGGAGATGGAGGATTCCAGCTGGCCGTTGATGCCCGCCATGGTCTGCTTCACCTGCACCGACGCCTTCATCATCCGCTTGCGCTGGATGACGGTGAATACCACAAAGATGGGCACCACGGCGAACACGATGAGGGCCAGCTTCCACTGGATGGACAGCATCATGCAGAACGCGCCGATCAGCGTGACCGCCGAGATGAACAGATCCTCCGGGCCGTGGTGGGCCAGCTCCGTGACCTCGAACAGGTCGTTGGTGGCCCGGCTCATGAGCTGGCCGGTGCGGTTTTTGTCATAGAAGGAGAAGGACAGATCCTGCATATGGCCGAACAGATCCCGGCGGATGTCCGCCTCGATGCGCACCCCCATCATGTGGCCCCAGTAGGTGACGATGAAGTACATCACCGAGCGCAGGGCGTAGGCCGCCAGGAGGATGGCCATAACGGCGAAAAAGGCGGTGAATAAATTCCGGGGCAGCAGGGTGTTCAGCGCCTCCCGCGAGACGGCGGGGAAGGCCAGATCCACCAGGGCGATGCCCAGAGCGCAGCACATATCCAGAATAAACAGCTTCAGGTGCGGCTTATAATAGGACAGGAAGATGGGGACGTAGCCCCGCTGGAACCGTTTGGAGTGCATATCCGTGATACTCCTTTACCATTTATTAAAATTGTATGATGAACTAGTATAGTCAAAAGGTTTGTGCTTGTCAACGGCGGAAAGTTGGCCTATAATAAATCGATCATGGATAGAATGGGGGCAGGCGAAGTGGAATACACACAGCTCACATGGCGCCAGCGGGGGCAGCTCTGGCTCCGGCTGGGCATACGGGGCGCGCTGCTGCTGGGCGGGCTGGCGCTGCTGTTCTGGGTGGGCCTGCCCCTGATTTCCCTGCTCAGCCCCTTTGTGCTGGCGCTGGTGTTCGCCTGGATGCTCAACCCGGCGGTGCGCTGGCTGGAGGGGAAAAGCAGCGGCTCCCGCAAGGTCATCTCCATGATTTTGGTTATCTTGGTGTTTGCCGTCATCGGCGGCGCGCTGTTTGGCCTGGGCTGGATGGCGGTGGATCAGATTCGCTCCCTGTTTGACAACCGCCAGTCCTTGCTGGACGAGCTGCTGGACGGCGTGGTCAACGTCATCAACAGCGTGGGCGGTTGGCTGGAGGGGATGGGTGATTTTGTGCCCCAGGGCGTCATCACCACCAGCGAGGATCTCATCGACACGCTGCTGGACTGGGTTCAGGGGCTGGACTTCTCCGGCTGGCTGACCCAGATGGCGGGGCAGGCCCCGTCCATGGTGACCAACGTGTCCGGCTTTGCCGTGGCCCTGATCGTGTTCATGATGGCCAGCTATTTCATCACCGGGGACTACCCCCGCCTGCGCCAGGAGTTCACCGACCGGGTGCCCATGATGGCCCGGGACTTCTGCCGCTCGGTAAAGAACATCTTTATGAGCGCCTTCGGCGGCTATATCAAGAGCCAGCTCATTTTGTCCACCGGGGTGTTCATCATCCTGGGCGTGGGCTTTTTCCTGATGGGCCAGCCCTACGGCCTGCTGCTGGCCTTTGGCCTGGCGGTGCTGGATTTCATCCCCATCATCGGCGCGGGCACCGTCATGGTGCCCTGGGCGGTGATCGACATGGTGCTGGCCCAGTACAATGAGGCCGCCGCCCTCATGGCGATCTGGGGGGTCATCGTGGTGTTCCGTCGGTTTGGCGAGCCAAAGGTTCTGGGCGACCAAACCGGGCTGTCCCCCATTCTGTCCCTGGTGGGCATCTATGTGGGCATGAAGGTCGGGGGTGTGCTGGGCATGGTGGTGGGGCCGCTGCTGCTGCTGGTGTGCATCAACCTGACCAAGCTGGGCATCTTCCAGCCGGTACTGGACGATCTCGCGCTGGCCGCGGGGGACATCAACGCCATTCTCCGCTCCGGGCGGAAGGCGGACAAAGCGGAAGATGACGAAAAACCGCAATAAATGGGGCCCGCATTCAAAAAATTTTCAGCGTTCGTTCAAAATCATTTCCGCTTTTTGACACACTCTGGACATATTTATGGCGTATTGTATGCTCAGCGACGGGCAGCGGCGCGAAACAGCCGCCCCAGCGATGAAAATGCTCCGAGATGTGGAATCGGAAAGGAGAAGTTTCCATGTACGATCAGAACGGTTTTGACAACAACGGGGTATACCACTACAGCTGTACCCCTCAGCATTCCGACCCCTGGGAGCAGCCCCAGCAGTCCCCCGTTCCGCCCCAGCCCCCCAAGAAGAAAAAGGGCGGCGCGGGTAAGGTTGTAGCCCTGGTGCTGTGCTGCGCCCTGGTGGGCGGCGGCGCGGGCGTGGGCGGCGCGGCCGCCTTCAACGCGCTGACTGCCAGCTCCAAGAGTGAGGGCGAGACCATCATCTACCGCAATGAAACCGACCCCACCGCGGTGCAGGTCAAGCAGGCCGACGGCCTCACCCCCATGAGTTTAAGCGAGATTAACGCCGCTTACGCCGACTCCTGCGTGTGCATCTCCGTGCAGGCCATTGTGCAGCAGGGCTATTACCAGTACCAGGCCTCCGGTGCGGGCTCCGGCTTCATCATCAGTGAGGACGGCTACATCGTAACCAATTACCATGTCATCGACGGGGCTGTCGCCATCAAGGTCACGCTGAACAACGGTGAGAGCTATGACGCCAAGCTGGTGGGCGGTGAGGAGCTCAACGACGTGGCCGTGCTGAAGATCGACGGCGTGTCCGGGCTCAAGCCCGTGGTGCTGGGCGACTCCGACGATCTGGTGGTGGGCGAGACGGTGTGCACCATCGGCAACGCCCTGGGCACCCTGTCCTTCTCCATGACCTCCGGGGCGGTGTCCGCCACCGGGCGCTCCGTCACCATGAGCGACGGTACCGTGATGAATATGATCCAGACCGACTGCACCATCAACTCGGGCAACTCCGGCGGCCCGCTGTTTGACAGCTATGGCCGGGTGGTGGGCATCACCTCCGCCAAGTTCAGCAACAACGGCCAGTCCTCCCAGGCCACCATCGAGGGCATCGGCTTCGCCATCCCCATCAACGACGTCATTGACATCATCACCGACTATATGCGGGTGGGCTACGTCACAGGGCGGCCCTATATGGGGATCCTGGATCCCAAGGACATCAGCGACTACGCGCAGACCTTCGGCTGGCCCAACGGCGTGTATGTCACCGGCATCGACGAGGATTCCTGCGCCCAGGCAGCGGGGCTCAAGCCGGGGGACATCATCACAAAAATGGACGACACCGAGATCACCAGCGTCAGTCAGATGGTGTCGGTGAAGAACAGCTACAAGGCGGGAGATACGGTGACGCTGGAGGTGTACCGCTCCGGCGGGACGCTCACCCTCACCCTCACCTTTGACGAGCAGGACAACACCACCCAGAACTCCGGCAGCCAGTCCCAAGACCCCGCCCCCATGCCCACCGCCAACGGCGGCGATTCCTATGGGTACGGCTACGGGAATGAGTATCCCTATGGCGGCTACGGCGGGGACGACTACTTCAACAGCTTCCCCTGGGAGTACTTTTTCGGTAGGTAAATCGTAAAAAGGCGGCCCGTGGGCAAAGCCCACGGGCCGCTTTCTTGTCACGCTGCGCCTGTTCGCAACGCGCGGCTTCGCTCCGACTCGGCCTGGTCTTGGCCCGCTGCACGGGCCCGCGCTCGGCCTTGCTCCAGTCCAAGCTCCCTCGCTGACCGCTTCTCCGCGCTTCTTGCTACGCTGTCATCTCGGCGATTTCCCGCTCTGCCTCGCCCCGGGTGTCCGCGGAAAAGCAGAACGCGCCGTCCAGATAAACCTCCACATGACCTGCCACAAATTCTATCTCGTACATTTGGGACACTCCTTTCAGCGGGGACTGCCTCCCCTGTTTTCTGAGGTCAGTATAGCTCAGGAAAAGTCCGATAAAACGGCACTAATTAAACCGGAAAGCAAAAAGGTTCCCCTCCAGCCTGTGGAGGGGAACCTTTTATGATAACCGGATTACAGGCACACCGTGGGCGGCCGCCCACTGTTCCTCCCGGCTGTGGCAGGAGAAGAGGAGGATCTGCCGCTCCCGCGCCTGCCCCTTTAGAAGCTTCAGGGCCAGGGCGCAGCGGGCATCGTCAAAGGCGGTCAGCGCGTCGTCCAGCACGATGGGCGCGTCCGGCACGGTGAGGGCGCACACCGCCAGCCGGACGGCCAGGTAAAGCTGCTCCGCCGTGCCGGTGGACAGGGCCAGGGAGGAGCGGGGAAGGGTGTCCTCTGCCGCCGCCTGGGCGGAGAAGTCCCGGGCCAGGGTGAGTTTGGGCCAGCGTCCCCCGGTGAGGGCGGCGAACAGCACCCCCGCTTTCTGGTTCAGCGCCGGGGAGAACCGCTGGCGCAGGGCGTCATTGGCGGCGGACAGAGCTTCCAGCGCCGTGGTGAGGGCATCGTACTCCTCCAGCCGCTGGGTGAGTTGAGCGTCCAGCTCGCCCCGGCGGGCCTCGATGTCCTCAGGGCCGCCCATGTGGGCCAAGATACCCTCGGCGCGGGCCAGCTCGTCCCGGACGCGGGCCAGCTCCCGCTCCGTGGCGGCGAGCTGGGCGGCGGTGGCGGCTCTGGACTGGGCGGGTGAGTAGAGCATCTCCAGTGTATCCGCCAACTGTCCGCCTTGGGCGGCTAAATCTTCCACCCGGCGGCGGGCGGCGGCTTCTGCCGCTTTGGCCTGCTGGGCGGCAGCCAGCGTCTCTCGGTATTCAGCCGCCTGGTTCAGCAAATTGCCTGTTTCGGGTACGGGGACGGGCTGGCAGGCGGCTTGTGTCCCCCGGGCCTGACGGGTCAGCCTGCGGCCATGGAACAGACAATAGATCCCGGACAATACCACCACGCCGGACATAGCGGCCAGCAGCCAGACACCATCCAGGAGATGAGTCACGAACCACAGCAGCATCGTCCCACCCAGGAAACCGCCTATCAACATTTCCTGCCGTCCGCGGCTGTACTGTTTTTCCGCCTCTGCTTGTTGGGTTTCCCGCTTCTGATTTTCCGCAAGGGCCGCGTTCCGCTCCTCTTGCTTCTCCTGGGCAAAAGCCCACGCCTCCTCGCCGGTCATGGTGCCGAACACCGGGTGGGGCTTGTCCTCGGGGAGGTTGGCTTTTGCCGCTTCCCACTCCATATACGCCTCGGCGTAGCGGCGGTTCAAGTCGTGGCGCTCTAAGCGCGCCCAAATCTCCAGATCGCCCTGGAGTTCCCTCTGCCGTTCCTCCAGGCGGGCCAGCTCCTGCTCTGCCTCCGCTTTCCTGCGGCGGGTCTGCTCCATCTCCCGGAGCGTGCCGTCCAGACCGGACAGCTCCTCCTCCAGCTGGGGGATGAGCCCGTTGGCCCGGTTGGCCCGGCGGCGATTGCGCCAGTCCTTCAGTGTGCGCGCCACGGCGGAGTAGGACACGTCCTCCTGCCCGGAGGTGGCCAGCGCCGCCACCCGGGATTCCAGTTCCTTGCTGGCCCCGATGGCCGCGCCGCCCTGGCCCACAAAGGCGGAGCGCAGATATACCTCCTTGCCCACCCCGGTGAGTTGCTCGCCCACGTTGGCGGCGGTGAGGCCGGGGACGGGGTCGCCGGAGGCGGTGTACACCGCCTCGAACCCGCCGAAGGGGTTGGCGCGGGTGGGGAAGCGGCGGATGGTGATGTCCTTCCCCTGCCATTCCACCCGCATCTCCCCGGACATGGGGGTCCCCGACCAGGGCTGGTAGCGGGTTTTGTCCGCCAGAAAGCCGGTTTTGTCCCGCTCCCGGGTGTCGATGCCGTAGAGCATGGCCTTCAAAAAGCCCGCCCAGGTGGATTTGCCCGCCTCGTTGGGGGCGGTGATAACGGTGAGGCCGTCCCCCGGTTCCAGGACGGCGTTGTCCAGCGCGCCGAAGGCGGCGGTCATTTTCTTGATTTTCACGGCCGGACGTCCTCCCCTCCCTCCAGCGCCGCCAGACCGAACCGGACGGCCAGCAGGAGCTTGTCACGCTCGCCCTCGTCCGCGCGATCCAGCCGGGCGCGCATTTCCCGCAAAAACAGGCCGGTGAGGGAGTCCTCGTCCGCCCGCGCCCACAGATCGGTAGGCAGGGTAGTGCGGTCTTGCAGCTCCACGTGGAAGAAGTGGGGCGCGGCCTGGGCCGCCAACGCGGTCAGATCCGGGGTGAAGCGGCTCTCCCCGGAGAGCAGGAGGCGCACCAGATCAGGGCTTTCCCCCTGGGGCAAGGCGGCTGTAAAGTCATCGATGTTCACAGCTTCAATGCGGTATTGCCGCTTGCAGACAGGGACAAATCTGGCCGCTACGGGCTGGATGCCCAGGTCGATGGGGGCCATCGGGGGACCGTCCGGGGAGGAAATGCTCAATTGGGCGGGCTGGTCAAAGGCCGCGATGAGCGCCCCCTTGGGGCCCAGCTCGTCGAAGCCCCTTCCCTCGGGACAGCCGGGGTAGGCCCATAATGTCCTGCCCGCTTTGCCGCTGGCGGCGGCGTGGACGTGGCCCAGGGCGGCGTAGACCGCGCCGCTGCGCTCCAGTGAGTTCGGGGCAATGGGGGCATAGCCGCCCGCTGTGCCCACCTCGCCGTGGACGCAGAGCAGGTGGAGCCGGCCGTCGTCCGGGGCGGTAAAGCCGGACAGCGGGTCGTCCTCCCGGTGGGGCGCTGTAGAGGCGCAGCCATGTACAACGCAGTTGAGGGCTGGAAGCTCAACCCCCTGCAATCCGGGCTGTGTAAAGATATGTACATTGTCAGGCCAATCGGCCAGGGCGTAGGGGGACTTGTGGTGATAATAGTCGTGGTTGCCCGGGGCGATGAACACCGGCACGCCCATATCGCCCAGCGCCCGGGCCAGCGCCCGGACGGTTTCCGGGTATACCCGTCCGCCGTCGAACAGGTCGCCGGGGAGGAGGACCAGATCCACTCCCTCATCCCGGGCCAGCTTGGCGAGGCGGGCGGGGAGCTCCCGCAGCTCACCCCGGCGCTGGGCGCTTTTTTGGGGGGGAAGTCCCGACAGGGGGGAGTCCAGATGAAAATCGGAGGCGTGGAGTAATTTCATGTTTTTTTCTCTCCATATTTGAATCACGTTCGTGGCCGTCCGAGTGCGGAACGACACCAACCCAGCGGAAAGCGTAAGTAACGTCAAGACCGCGTCTTGACAAACTGGAGTTTATGGTTTCCTGGCCAGTTGCAAATCAATGGTATCGTATAATGTAATCGAACCACCATGCCTATTGATTGCATCCTCAATTTTAGAGAAAAATTCCTTCCTTATGGTTTTCTCAATTGCAATATGGTCAGAATATGTTCCAAGCAATGTGCTATATTCATTTGCTGAGAAAGTTCGTGTTCTATAAAAAAGCGCATATTTTATGTCCACAAAACCGTAGTTTTCTGCGATCTTTGCTCTTTGTATAGCTTGTTCTTCGTTATATTCTGTCGGTACTTTCTGTTTCTTGTTATAGAATTTATCATAATATTCATGATAAATCCTATCTATTTCTTCCGAAAGCGGCAGATCATCTTTGGCTCGATAGGGATGATTGGCAAATCGTGCAAACACACCGCCACTTTTCAGCATAGAAAACACTTTTGCATATCCAACGCTCTCTGGGACCCAATGAAATGCCGATGCGGAATAGACCAAATCATATGTATCATCTATAAAATTCACATCTTCAAACTTGTTTGTTACAATGGAAAAATTATCATATCCTTTGAATTTTTCTCTACACAATTCAGAAAACCGCTCACCATATTCAACAGCCGTCAAATTACATCCCGTTTTCAAAAACGGTAATGTTGCTTGACCGCCGCCAATACCTATCTCTACTGCATGGCAAGACTCATCAAGAGTAATATGATCGAATATCGTTTGATAAAGCTCATCAGGATACCCAGGACGAAACTTCTCATAGGCAGAAGCCACCGTATCAAATGTCCACTCCAGGCCTTTGACTATCATCGTAATATCCTCCAGAAGTCAGCACACGTCCAAGCGCTGTACATCCACGCAGCGCTTGGCGGCGGCGTCGATCTCAAACAGCACCGCG
>JAIEFH010000259.1 GCA_029067025.1 Oscillospiraceae bacterium
GGGTATCAGCGTGATTGCGACAGGCAATATCATTACGTTTCTTTTCCGGATCTGCATCATTATTATTGGATACGCCGTCTACAGGATCTTCAAAAATAACGAGAAAAACGTGAACCGCCAAATAGCCGCAACTGGCGAAGATCTTGAGAAAGTTCGTCGCGCAGTACGGAATTTTCTGCCCCCCGACGCGCAGGATGCACAAATTGTCTACGCACACTGGGAGGATATGCAGCAGAGCTACGAGTACGAGGAGGATGTGCAGTACGTCAGGCGGAGAACCCGCACAACATACACGACCACCTATTATCGGTACGCAGTGGCCTTCAAGGGCAAGGCACTCTGGGTATTCCTGCTGAAAATCGACAAGAATACCCATGACGTCGAGATCGGTATGCCTCGGATGCTGACCCCGGAAAGGCTGGGCAAGATCCAAGTGACCACCAAGGAAAAGAATGGCGTGATACAGCGGGTGGAGACCACACTGGTGGACAAGCAAGGCGGCATCATCGTTCGGATGTGCGTTGATGCCGAGAATCTGAACAGCAACAAATACCTGCCCGTGAATATCCTGCAGGAGAATGAATGTACAGCTTTTAAGCGATTCATCATTCCGCTGGCCCACAAGGTGGAAGCCGAGAACCCCGGCATTGACAGGCTGATCGGCAAAAAGGTGGCTGGTGTGCGTAGCATCGTGTCGGTGGGGCTTTCGATCAGTGGCCTGCTCCTCGACATCTTCGTACCCATCTCCGGTATGGGTGTCTGTCTGCTCGGTCTGATGTTGGCAATCGACGGCAAGAACAGGGGCAATCCCGGCAACAAGGCCCTGATTACCAGCTGGGTGTGCGTAGCAATTTCGGTGGCGCACACGATCTTCTTCTGTTTTCAATTTATTTAGTTGACCCAGCAGTAAAAACAAAACACGAATTTGGCTGATCCCCAATCGATGTGCATTTTGTCGAATTGCGTCTCATCATGAATTTCGTTATAAAAGAGTTTTCAGATGCTTCTTCTTTAGCTCAACCATGGCACCATAATGCAGAACATCGAATTCAGCAGGCGCAATCTCCAAAAGCAATTTGATATGTTCTTGTTCCCATGCGAAAACTTCTTCTTGTGAAAGTGATGCGCCAATGCCACGGCAGGCTTTCATTCTGCCGTTCCAGCTTTCACGGGTAAAACGCACCTTTAGCGGGTATTCTTCATGATAGGTCACTTCAAATTTCTCACTGTAGCAACCGGGTATTGCTATTGGATGGACTCTTTCTCCCGCGCCGCTCCATTTAGGGCTATACTTTAGCACAAGATTTTCGCTTGCACCTGCAATCTTGTCCTCAAATGGCAGCCATGCCATATACAGAATGAGAATTCGTCCGTCAGACTTAAGCATATCAAAAAACCTTGGCATAATTTGTTCGTGGTTAAAATACCAGAAACACTGACAGGCTGTAATGACATCAAAAGAATGATTGGGAAAATCTATATTCTCTGTAGATTGAGCATAATAGTCAATATTCATACCACGGGAAAGAATTTTGGCCTGTTCAATTTGTTCTTTTGAAATATCTGTGCCTGTCCATTTTGCCCCATAGCGGTACATATTTCTGGGAAGCACCCCTGTACCTGTACCAACATCAAGGGCTTTCTGCCCGTTTATGCATAGTTTGCGTTGCACAATCTTATCATAAAATTCCTGTGGATAAATATCACGATATTTTGCATAGCCTGCGGATGTTTTTCCCCAATCAAATGCTTTTCCACCATCTATATTTTCATCTATGATGTCCATTATAGTACCCCCAACATTTTTTGCTTTGGAGCAGTATAGCATAAATCCTGCTTCAAAGCAAGGGAACCAGCCGGCAGGAGGCGGCAAAGCTGAATTACCAAAGACGAGTACGGCCATTGGCGTTACACCTATCCCCAGGTGCGGGCCAAACACACCAGGGCGGCGCTGGACGAGTTAAGGGAGAGAAAAAGAGAGGCCTGTTTAATCAAGCAAAACGACGCTATCTGATTTTGGCAAATCAGATAGCGTCGTTTATGGTATTCTTTTTTGTGCGGCTGCCTTATTTACCGTCTCTTTGCCCGCCCCATGAAACGGAGCAGATAGAGGAACAGATTGATAAAATCAAGGTACAGCTGGAGAGCGGAGAAAATGGACGCCTTCTGGAGCATGGCCTCGTCGCCGTAGAAATACTCATAGTTGGCCTTGATCTTCTGGGTATCGTAGGCGGTGAAGCACAGGAACAGCACGATGCCCACCATGCATATGGTTCGCTCCATGGCTGTAAAATTGATAAACAGGGACAGCAAATTCGCGATCAACAGGAAGATCAGCCCGCCGATGAGCAGCGGGCCCAGCCGGGACAGGTCGGTTTTGGTGAACCGGCCATAGAGAGCAAACCCGCCGAAGAACAACGCGGTCAGGGCAAAGATGAAAATCAGGTTTACCACGTCGAACACAACAAAATAGAAGGAAAACACCAGGCCGTTGAGGACAGAATAAGTCACAAACAGCGTTCGGGTGGCGCCCACCGAACGGTTCTGCACGTTGGTGGACATAATCATCACAACAGCCACCTCTGCGATCAGCAGAATATAGTGGACGTACGGGATGGCAAACAGATAGTACACTGTCTCAGTAAGGGCCAAGGCGGCGGCCAGCACAAATGTGACCATCAGCCCCACGAACATCCAGCCAAAGGTTCGGGTTATATACTGATTCAGTGTCAATGTGCCTTGGGCGTAGCTGCTGTCAAAATCATAGCGGTTAAATTTTTGCTCTTCCATAGTCAGCTCTCCTTATCCACCTGTTTCATTTGCTTCAGGTTGCCGATTTTCTGTGCCCGGCGATCCAGCTCCGCCAACACATCGTCCAGCGGAATTTCTTTTTCTGCCATCATCACCATTAAATGGTAGATGAGGTCGGAGATCTCCCCCACCGTGTCGGCGGGGACATCGTTTTTCGCCGCGATGATGGTCTCCGCACACTCTTCTCCCACCTTTTTCAGGATCTTATCCAACCCCTTGTCAAAGAGATAGCAGGTGTAAGACCCCTCCTGTGGGTTTGTTTTGCGATCCAGGATGACCGCATAAAGTTGTTCAAGCGTCCTGTCCATAACATACCCCCCAAAACTTGCTCTTTTGATTATAACTCAATTTGATTGAAAAAGCAACTATAAGCTCCGGTATGACAGGTGGGGCCGTCCGGCACACAGAGGTAGAGCAGTGTATCGGTGTCACAGTCAGTGTATATCTCCCGGACATGGAGGAAGTTTCCGCTGGTCTCCCCCTTGTTCCAAAGCTGCTTCCGACTGCGGCTCCAGAACCAGGCGGTTCTGGTTTTGAGGGTCAGCTCCACCGCCTCCCGATTTGTGAAGCCCAGCATGAGTACCGCCCGACTGTCCGCGTCCTGAATAATTACCGGGATCAGCTCCGATTTTTGAAACAATAGATCAAGGTCAAACATATGCTGCTCCTCCACCACTTCGCCGCCAATATCCAACGCCGCGTCCAGCATCATTTCCAACAGATCGTCTATCATAGCCGCTCACCTTACCGGGATGTTCCGCCCGTAGAGAAAGTTCTTTACCTGCGGCACTGTCAGCTCGCCAAAGTGGAACAGGGACGCCGCCAAGGCCGCGTCACAGTCCGTTTCTTCAAATACTTGCGCAAAATGCTCCAAACTGCCGCAGCCGCCGGAGGCGATCACCGGGATTGACACAGCCTGGGTCACCGCGCGGGTCATCTCCAAATCAAAGCCGGCCTTGGTGCCGTCCGCGTCCATAGAGGTGAGCAGGATCTCCCCCGCTCCCAGCTCCTGGCCGCGCTTGGCCCACTTTACCGCGTCGATTCCCGTGGGTATCCGTCCCCCGGCCACCACCACCTCGTACCAGCCCTCCGACCTGCGGCGAGCATCGATGGCCAATACCACACATTGGGATCCAAACCGCTGGGCAGCACGCGCAATCAAGGTCTCATCCTTTACAGCGGCGGAGTTGACGGAAATCTTGTCCGCCCCCGCCCGAAGCAGCCGCTGGAAATCATCCAGCGTACGGATGCCGCCCCCTACCGTCAGGGGAACAAACACCTGAGACGCTGTGCGTTCCACCACATCGGCCACAGTATCCCGGGCATCGCTGGTGGCGGTGATGTCCAGAAAGACAATCTCATCCGCCCCCTGGTCGGAGTAGTATTTTGCCAGCTCCACCGGGTCGCCCGCGTCCCGGATGTTAACGAAGTTGACCCCCTTCACCACCCGACCGTCTCGGACGTCCAGGCAGGGAATGATGCGTTTGGCTAACATAAAAGCCCCTCCAAATATTGGTCAATTCCCCTCTGATTTTTCAAAATCACCACTCCACGGTATTCAATCACCGCGGCTTTCATTCCTGGGATCCCGCTTCCCGGACAGCCTCCGCCAGGTCCAGGGTGCCGGCATAATACGCTTTGCCAATGATGGCTCCATACAAGCCCATATCCCACAAGCGCTTTACGTCGTCAATGGTGGTCACGCCGCCGGAGGCCACGATATGGCAGCTTACTGCCTTTTGCAAAGCCGCAAGCTGGTCAAAGCTGGGCCCGGACAGCATCCCGTCAGTGGCAATATCGGTAAAAATCAAGGTTTTAACCCCTTTTTCCTCCATTTGACGGGCCAGATCAAGGCCGCTTAGTCCAGAGTCCTGTTCCCAGCCCGCCGTGCGCACCTGGCCATTTAAGCAGTCAATGCCTACCGCCACCCGGCCGCCATACCGCTCCAAAGCGTAGTCCACTACTTCCGGGTTTGTGACAGCAGCTGAACCGATAACCAACCGGGCCACACCCGCCTCGGCCACCACGTCCACATCCTCACAGGTCTTGATGCCCCCGCCCAGCTCCACGGATAGGCCGGACTGTCGGATCACTTCGCTGATATGCGGGAAATTTATCCGCCCGCCATGACGGGCGCCATCCAGATCCACCATGTGAATCCATTTTGCTCCCGCATCAGCAAAGGCTTTGGCTGTCTCCACCGCGCTGTCAGCCACCTGGCTGACGGTGGAAAACTCCCCTTTTTTCAGGCGGACGCACCGCCCGTCCTTCATGTCAATTGCCGGCAATAAAATCATTGGTTTAATTCTCCAAAATTCTTCAGAATCTGTAAGCCCACCTCACCGCTCTTTTCCGGATGGAATTGGCAGCCGTATACCCCGTTGTGGGACACTGCCGCCACCACAGACGGGCCGTACTCGGTGCTGGCGATCACGTCCTCTTCCCGCTGGGCATGGCCACAGTAAGAGTGGACAAAATACACATAGGCTCCGTCGTCCAGCCCTCGGAATAAGGGCGAATTATTTTGAAAGGTCAGGCTGTTCCAGCCAATATGGGGCAGCTTTAAATCCGTTTGAATTCGCTCCACACAACCGCTGACAAGCCCTAATCCTTCACATCTTCTCCCCTCTTCTCCCCAATCGAACAGCAGCTGCATTCCCAGGCAAATGCCCAGAATGGGTTTACGCCCCGCCTGTTCAAGCAGGGCCTTGTCCAGTCCCGTCTGACGCAGCTTGTCCGCCGCATCGGGGAATGCCCCTACTCCAGGGAGGATGATGGCGTCTGCCCGCTCCAGTTCCGCCGCATCGCCGGTGACCAGGGTGTCTTGACCGAGGTACGCCATGGCGTTAGCCACGCTTTTCAAATTACCCACACCGTAATCTACAATCGCGGTATACTTCATCACAGCGCTCCTTTGGTGGAGACGATACCGTCTCCCTCCACTCGCGCGGCCTCCTTCAGCGCCAATCCCAGGGACTTGAACAACGCCTCGGTGATGTGATGGGCGTTATCCCCATATTCGCACTTCTGGTGCAGCGTGATCCCGCTGTTTACCGCAAACGCCCGCATGAATTCCACGGTGAGACAGCTGTCGTATCCGCCGATCATGGGTTGGGGCATGGGCGCGTCAAATACCAGAAAGGGCCGATTGGAGCAGTCCAGCACTGTCCGGCACAGGGCCTCGTCCATGGGGACAAAGGCCGTGCCATAGCGCCGGATACCCTTTTTATCTCCCAATGCCTCCTTAAATGCCTGGCCCAGCACAATACCCACATCCTCCACCGTGTGGTGGCCGTCCACGTGCAGATCACCCAGGGTGGACAGCTCCAGCCCAAACCCAGCGTAAAAAGCCAGGGCGGTGAGCATATGGTCAAAAAAGCCGATACCGGTGGACACGCTCACCTCTCCCCCGTCCAGGCAGAGGGTGAGGCTAATATCCGTCTCTTTTGTGGTACGCTGTATCGTCGCCTGACGCATGAGATCGTCCCCCTTACTCGAATCGAACCTGGATGGAATTGGCGTGGGCAGTAAGTTCCTCGGATTGGGCCAAAGCGATGATTTCGTCCCTGACCTTGGCCAGATCATCCCGGCCAAACTCCAGAACACTGGTTTTCTTGATGAACGCGTCCACAGACAGCGGGGAGAAAAACCTGGCCGTCCCCGAGGTGGGCAGCACATGGTCGGGCCCCGCCATATAATCGCCCAGCGGCTCCGGCGTGTTCGCGCCCAGGAAGATGGCTCCCGCGTTGTGGAGCATCGGCAGCACCGCCCTTGGGTTCTCTGTGACAATCTCCAGGTGCTCCGGCGCAATCTCGTCAGCCAGCCGGGCGCACTCTTCCATCGTTTTGCAGACGATAGCGCAGCCATAGTCCCTCAAGGATGCCTGAATGATCTCATTTCGGCTCAGATACCCTGTCTGCCGAACGATCTCTCGATCAATCGCCTCCGCCAGTTCCTGGCTGGTGGTCAGCAGCACCGCCGAGGCCAGCGGGTCATGCTCCGCCTGACTCAGCAGATCCGCCGCCACATAGGTAGGATCAGCGCCGCCGTCGGCAATCACCAGCACCTCGGAGGGCCCTGCCACCATGTCGATGTCCAAAACTCCGTAAGCCAGCCGCTTAGCAGCCGCTACGTAGGCATTTCCAGGGCCAACCAGCTTGTCGATCTTCGGGATAAAGCCCGCGCCATAGGTGAGCGCCGCCACCGCCTGGACGCCGCCTACGGCGATGACCCGATCCACTCCGGCCACCCAAGCCGCGGCCAGCACAGCGTCGTTCAGATATTCTGTGGGCGGTGTGACCATGACCACCTCATCCACCCCTGCCACCTTGGCGGGCAGGACGTTCATCAGCACCGAGCTGGGATAGGCCGCCCGCCCGCCGGGGACATAGACGCCCACCCGGCGCAGCGGCCGGACAATACGTCCCACCTTGCCGCCCACTGGGCTGTCCCAGCTCACCTCACCAAACTGAATTTCATCCCGCAGGCGGCCTTGATAGGCACGGATGTGATCCGCGCTTTTTTGCAGCGCGTTCAACAGCTCCGGAGAAATGCGCTTCGCGGCGGCTTCCAGCTCTTCGGCTTCCAACTCCCTGGGTTCGCTCTTGTCAAACTTCAAAGAGTATTCCCGCACCGCCTCAAAACCCCGGCAACGCACATCCTCCATAATGGCGGCAGCGGCGCGGTTGATCTCCTCGCCTGTCTGCGCCGCCCTGGCACGCATGGCGTCAAGCTGGCGGCGCTCAGCGGAGCCGTCCGCTTTGATGATGGTCAGCATACCCTTCCCTCCAATTCCCGCTCCACACGGGCCAAAAAGTCCGTGATCTCATTTTTATACAGCTTCATGGACGCGGTGTTGACGATCAGCCGTGCCGACACCTGAGCCACGTCCTCAATGGGTTCCAAACCGTTTTCCTTCAGCGTGGCTCCCGTCTCCACGATGTCCACAATGCCGTCCGCCAAGTCAAGAATGGGGGCCAATTCCACACTGCCTTCGATTTTGATGATGTCCACGTCCATCCCCTTGCCCTCGAAAAAGGCCCGGGTGACGTTGGGGTATTTGGAGGCAATGCGGCGGGTTTTGTAGGTGCCATAGAAGTCGCTGCCCTTCTTCACCGCAAGGGCGAACCGACAGCGGCCAAAGCCCAGATCCAGCACCTCGTAAAAGGCGCCGCCCTTTTCCAAGATAGTATCCTTGCCCACTACGCCCAAGTCGCACACACCGTGTTCCACGTAGGTGATCACATCAGGGGCTTTCGCCAGTACAGCGTCCAGGGGATAGTTGGGCAGAGCGTGGATGAGCCGCCGCCCCGGATTGCGTACCGGGGTACAGTCCAGCCCCATGGCCTCGAACAGCTCCACCGATTTATCCTGCAAACGCCCCTTGGTCAGGGCGATTTTCAGCCGTTCGTTCATACAGTCAGCCACCTCTCTCCTTCGCTGTCCAGCACCAGTACCCGGGCCGCACCCTTCTCCCGGGCCAGGTTCATGGTGCTGTCCAGTGTGCGGCACGGAGATAACTCACAGCTCCCCGCCGGGCGGCTGTCCACCACTGACAGCGCCTGAGCCAGCAGGCCAGGGCCGTAGTGAATGACGGTTTCCAATTCCGGCGTCTCCACCGTAAGGCACGCCCCCACCGCGTCCACATCCACCGCAAACCCGGTGGCCTCCGCCTTCCGGCCGAACTGCTCCATTAGTCCGTCATACCGGCCCCCAGACAGCACCGGCGCGCCCGCGCCCTCGGCATAGCCCCGGAACACCATGCCGGTGTAGTAGTCCAATTGATGTACCAGCCCCAAATCAAAGCGGACACAGTCTCCGTATCCGGCGGCGAACAATTCGCCGTACAGCCGCCGCAGGTGATCCAGGCTGTCACAAGGCCCAGCCAAGGCTTCCGCCTCGTCCAGCACCTCTATCCCGCCGAATAGATAGGGCAGGCGGCGCAGGGCGGCGCAGGCGTCCTGCCCCCGGTAGGGCTCCAGCAAATCGTTGAGCAGGGCGAAATTCTTGCCCTCAATGGCCCCCCGCAGCCGTTCCAACTCATCTTGGGGCATATTCATCCGCCCCGCCAGCGCCCGGTAGAATCCGGCGTGGCCCAGCTCGATGTGGAACTGCCGCAGACCGCAGGCGCGCAGGGAATCCACTGCCATGGCCACCATTTCCAGATCGGCCTTGTCCCCCACCGCGCCGATCATCTCCACGCCGCACTGGGCGATCTCACTGCTGCCACCCTGATGGGCCTGGCCTGAACGGAACACAGTCTGATCGTAGTACAGCCGCTGGGGCAGGGCTAAAGCTTTCAGCTTGGTGGCCGCCACCCGGGCAATGGGGGCGGTGCAGTCGGGCCGCATCACCATGATCTTCCCAGAGCGGTCAATGATTTTCAGCATAGACTCCTGGGGGATCGGGTTGCCGGACTGGACAAACAGGTCGTAAAACTCTACCTCTGGGGTGATGACCTCAGTATAGCCCCGGCGTCGGAACAGCTCCACCAGGGCGGACTGCACCTGACGGCGTTCCAGGCACTCGGAGAACAGACGATCCCGGGTGCCCTCGGGGGTGTTAATGTGGATGTTCATGGGATTGCCTCCAAATTCTTTAGCTCGCTAATGTGATAAATCATACCACATCCCTGCTGCTGTGTCAACCCTTGTTTTGCCTGCGCTCCAGCAACAATTTCACGCCCAGTCCAAACGCAAAACAACCAAGCAGAATGAAACCGCCCCAAATCACATTCCAATATGGAGATGATATGTCAAACATCATACAGAGAAGCTCATACCAGAAATCCCACCCAGCCGCAATCGCAAGCAAATCGAACAGCAGATAGATTCCTCCTAGAAGGTAGACACATCTCCACCA
>JAIEFH010000026.1 GCA_029067025.1 Oscillospiraceae bacterium
CTACAAGTTCGTTTCCCTGTCCCACAATACCCTCCGGGGCGCCGCCGGCGGCGGCGTGCTGCTGGCGGAGCTGCTGTGCGCCGAGGGGTATATTATTTACAAATAAATTACAAAAGGTGGGGGACTTTAAAATGTGCGCAAAAATAATTTTTGTTGGCAATTATAAAGGCGGCGTTGGCAAGACAACAAGCGTTTTAAATTTTGCAGAATATTTTTCCAGAAAGCGAGATTGTTCTGTTCTAGTACTGGATTTGGATCCCCAAAGCTCATTAAGCGAAATCTTGGTAAGCAAAGGCAACTACGGAACACTGGCTGACCTAAAGGAGCAAGAAACGCTAAACTATGTTTTTGATTTGAATATTTCAAAAATTGAACGTTATCCAAGTTTAGACATTCAATTTGATGATTCCATGCTTGTCAAATCCTTTAGTGGTTACCATTTTATTCCTTCCAGTCTCTTTTATCAAAATAATATGGGGCTCGACGCATTGGCGCTCCGAATGAAAGATAATATCCAGCATCTTTCTATTCTCAAAAGTTTTGTGGATACAATGCGGAATAATTATGACTATATCTTTGTGGATTGTCCCCCTGCAAACAATCTGATTACGCGCTCTGCCTTTTTAATGTCTGATTACTATGTCATTCCCACAGTACTGGATGGGTTAAGCACAAAAGGCGTTTTACATTACATTGATACCATAGTGGGAACCTATCAAAAATACTGCATAGAGCATGAAGATGCTCTTATTGCCAGACACTTTTTTGGTGAAGAGCCAAAGCTTTTGGGGATTTTTTATAATATGATCCGCGGACAGGTGAATTACGATGTTGCAAAATCAGACTTTGAATCTTCCTTGAAAGAAAGAAAGTATGGTAAAGATGTCATATTGAACAAACAAATCAATAACTATATTGATATTGCCAGAAAAACCCAAAATGGCGAAGTATCTATTGAAAAAGATGATTTTTTGGTATTGGCTGATGAGTTGCTGTTAAGAATACATACTGATTTAGCTAATAGAGTATAAACAGGGCAAAGGAGCGTATGTATGTATTTGTCTAAAGAAAATATCAATACTCTGCACAACATCATAACAGAACTGAACCGTTTGGAAAGTGAATCAGAACAGAAGGCATATTTACGTGAATATACAGAAGATGCTGATTTATTGTTGCAAACATTAAGAACTGTAAACAAGAAAAAGCTTCCAAAGGGAAAGCGAAACCCTCAGGAGTCCGAGAGGAAAGATGTGTCACCTTCTATTTATAACGAAAAAGAAATTAACCTAATATTTAAAGAGAAAGATGAAAAAACACTTTTAGATACGTATTCGCTTGCGGAGTTAAGAGGTATGTATTATGCTATTTATCAAAAAAGCCCTGCAGTAAAATCTAAAAAAGAAGATATTTATAAAATCTTAAAAAATCGCTTTTCTACGATGGATCGGGCCGCAGCATTTACACATTTATCATCAGATTCGACCTACAAATAGCAATAATTTTGAAAGAAGGATGCTGCCATATGCGAACTCCCGTCTTTACCGGCTCCTGTCCCGCCCTGGTCACCCCCTTTGACCAGAACAACATCATCAACTACGACGCTTTCGGTAAGCTCATCGACGACCAGATTGAGGCCGGGGTGGACGCGGTATGCGTGTGCGGAACCACCGGCGAATCCGCCACCATGTCCATCCGGGAGCACATCGCCGCCGTGGAGTTCTGCGTGAAGCGGGTGAACCACCGGGTGAAGGTCATTGCGGGCGCGGGCTCCAACGACACCTCCGCCGCCGTCTACCTGTCCCAGCACGCCCAGGACTCCGGGGCGGACGCCTTGCTCCACGTCACCCCCTACTACAACAAGGCCAGCCAGACCGGCCTCATCAAGCACTACGAGTACATCGCCGACCGGGTGGAACTGCCCATCATTCTGTACAATGTGCCTAGCCGCACCGGCGTGTCCTTCACCGCCGAGACCTACAAGGTGCTGAGCCAGAACCCCAAGATCAACGGCGTGAAGGAGGCCAGTGGCAACTTCTCTCTGCTGGCCCACACCCGCTTCCTCTGCGGGGACGACTTCTACATCTGGTCGGGCAACGACGACCAGGTGGTGCCCATGATGGCCCTGGGGGCCAAGGGTGTCATCTCCGTGGCCTCCAACATTGTCCCCGAGGTGATGGTGAAGATGACCCGGCTGTGCCTGGACAACGACTTTGCCGCCGCCTCCCAGCTCCAGATCCAGTACATGGACCTCATCGACGCGCTGTTCACCGAGGTCAACCCCATCCCCATCAAGGCGGCCATGAACCTGCTGGGCATGGAGGCTGGCCCCCTGCGCCTGCCGCTGTGCGACATCTCGGAGAAGAACCTGGAGGTTCTGCGCCAGGCCATGAAGCGGGCAGGTCTGCTGTAAGGAGCTTGTTATGCGAAAGATAATCATCTCCGGCTGCTGCGGCCACATGGGCCGGGTGGTGGCGGACATCTGCGCCGATGACCCGGACGTGGAGGTTGTGGCGGGCATCGACCTACTGCCCCAGCCCATGGACGGCTTCCCCGTGTTTTCCACCCCCGCCGCCTGCGGCGTGGAAGCGGACGCGGTGATCGACTTCTCCCATCCCGCCGCGCTGGAGGGACTGCTGGATTTCTGCACTGCCCGTAAGCTGCCCATCGTGCTGGCCACCACCGGCTATTCGGAGGAGCAGCTTACCCGGATCAAGGAAGCTGCTAAATCCATCCCCGTGTTCCGCTCCGCCAATATGTCCCTGGGCGTCAACGTCCTGCTGGAGTTGGTGAAGCGGGCCGCCGCCCTGCTGGGTGAGGACTTCGACGTGGAGATCGAGGAGCGCCACCATCGCCGCAAGCTGGACGCACCCAGCGGCACCGCCCTGATGCTGGCAGATGCCGCCGCCCAGGCGCTCCCCTATGAGGCGGAGTATGTCTACGACCGCCACAGCGTCCGCAAGCCCCGGGACAGGCGGGAGATCGGCATCTCCTCCCTGCGGGGGGGCACCATCGTGGGCGACCACACGGTGGTCTTCGCTGGACGGGACGAGGTGATTGAAATCAGCCACCACGCCGCCAGCCGGGAAGTATTCGCCGTGGGCGCGGTGAAGGCCGCCAAGTTCCTGGCCGGGGTGGAAGCGCCGGGACTGTATAATATGTCCCACCTCATTGACGCTGAAAAGGGGAACTGACTATGGATATTTGGGAGCGGCTTTATTTAAAAGCGAAAGAGCAGTATCACCCACAGGACGTATCCCCTTTTATGTACGCTCATCACGTGGTGTGCGCTTTGGAGAGCGAAAACGGCGAGATATTCACCGGCTTCTGCTTTGAGAGCTGCTCCGGTGTACTGGATCTGTGCGCGGAGCGGGTAGCCGCTCTCAATATGTACGTAAACAGCGGCCAGAGCGTGGTCAAGCGGCTGATCGCGTTTCGGGATAAGCCCCCTTACGGCGGGGGCAGTGGAATGCCCTGCGGGGCCTGTCGGGAGTTTTTCATGCAGATGAACCTCCAGAACAAAGATATGGAGATTATGGTGGACTACGAAAAGCGGGAAACCGTCACCTTAGAGGAACTTATTCCCAACTGGTGGGGATTGGAACGATATGAAGCCCAGTAATAGGCGCAAAAAGGGACCGCGAAAGCGGTCCCTTTTCTTATTTTTATGCTAAAATCGCCCGGTGAAATACCTTTTTGCCTTTCTTGATGATGACGCCCTCCCCAGTAAACTTCTCTTTGGGGAACTGGGCGGCGGGGTCGGTCACCTTCTCGTCGGCCAGGTTAATGCCGCCCTGCTGGATGAGCCGCCGGGCCTCGCCGTTGGAGGCGGCCAGCCCGCACTTCACCAGCAGCGTCAGCGCCCCGATGGAGCCGTCTGTGAAGTCGGCGTCGGTCAGCTCGGTGGACGGCATATTGCCGGCGTCCCCGCCGCCGGAGAACAGCGCCCGGGCGGCGGCCTGGGCCTTGTCCGCCTCCTCTTTGCCGTGAACCATATTGGTCAGTTCCCAGGCCAGGATCTCCTTGGCCTGGTTGAGCTGGGCATCCTTCCAGTGGTCCATCTCGTCGATCTGCTCCAGAGGCAGGAAGGTGAGCCAGCGGATGCACTTCATCACGTCCGCGTCGCCCACGTTGCGCCAGTACTGGTAGAAGTCGTAGGGGCTGGTCTTGTTGGGGTCAAGCCACACGGCGTTGCCCGCTGTCTTGCCCATCTTGTTGCCCTGGGAGTCGGTGAGCAGGTTGATGGTCATGCAGTGGGAGTCCTTGCCCAGCTTGCGGCGGATCAGCTCCGTGCCGCCCAGCATATTGCTCCACTGGTCGTTGCCGCCGCACTGGAGGTTGCAGCCCACCGTCTGGAACATATGGTAGAAGTCGTAGGACTGCATAATCATATAGTTGAACTCCAGGAAGGAGAGACCCTTCTCCATGCGCTGCTTGTAGCAGTCGGCCCGGAGCATATTGTTGACAGAGAAGCAGGCACCCACCTCACGCAGCAGCTCCACGTAGTTCAGGCTCAGCAGCCAGTCGGCGTTGTTGAGCATCATGGCCTGACCGGGACCCTCGCCGAAGTCGATGAAGCGCTCCATCTGGCGCTTGAAGCAGGCGGCGTTGTGGTCGATGTCCTCCCGGGAGAGCATCTTGCGCATATCGGTGCGGCCGGAGGGATCGCCGATGGTGGTGGTGCCGCCGCCGATGAGGGCGATGGGCTTGTTGCCCGCCTGCTGGAGCCGCTTCATCAGGGTCAGAGTCACAAAATGGCCCGCCGTCAGGCTGTCGGCAGTGCAGTCGTAGCCGATATAGAAGGTGGCCTTGCCGTTGTTGATGAGGTCTTTGACCTCGTCCTCGCTGGTTACCTGGGCCACCAGGCCGCGGGCAACCAATTCGTCGTAAAGCGTCATAATCATTTCTCCTTACTTTTTATAAAATATCAACGTCATTTTGGGATTGATCTCCTTCGCCGCCCCGGTCGGGCGGTAGCCCATCTTTTCATACAGATGACAGTTTCCCTTCTCCTGCAGGATCGTACCCAACTCCCAGTCCCTGTCCCCATACAGCCCCTCGACCAGCCTGATCGCCTGCTGGGCGATCCCCCGGTCGCGGTACTGAGGCAGGATGAACAGCGGAGAGATGCGCTTGCTTTCATTCTCCCGGAGCACCACTCTGATCCCCCCAACCGGCTCACCGTCTTGCTTGATCCAGTAAAACGTGGAGTCCGGCTGCGCCGCCTTTTCCCGGACACGCTCCAGCGTCTCACAGGCGGGATTGGTGTCCGTATCCTGATACTTTTCCAAAAGCTCGGAAAACGCTGTTCTCTGCATCCGCCAAAGCAGTTCTGTGTCATTCAGAGAAACCTTTTCCAGCTCTATTTCGCCTTTCATAAAATCACCCCAACGTCAGGACACAAGTGCCCAGCTGTGCAGGCAAAGCCGATATAGAAGGCGGCTTTGCCGATGCTGATAAAGTTTAACTTTTCTGCTGCATTTTTGCTACCGTCCGGCGCTCTGTGTCTTTGCAGTACGCCATAATTTCAATGCTGTTCATATAATGGTCGAAAACCTGATCCCCATGCTCTTTGAAATACTGCGGAAATGGCGAAAACAGCCTCACCAGCCTTGTCTGGTTAAAGAACACCAATTGAACGGCACATTCCATGATCTGGCTGATGCCTGATACCGTCAAAACGCCGTGCTCCTCAGCCACAGACGGACATTCGCGCAGATGGTTCCCGCAGGCTCTGACCTGGTCAAGCTGCTCCATATCCTCCGCTCCCACGACCTCCGCCACCGCAACTCCCTGCAGCTTATCTCGAAAGTCCGTGTCAATGATGACCTGTGCCGCGTCCAACATGAAATCATACCCGTATGACCACGTAGTCTTGTATTCAACGATCACCCAGCCGTCCTGTTCCGCCGCGCCTTGAAAAACCATACTTTTTTACCCCTTTCTGTTATTTGTCTGACCATCAAAACGCCCCCTGTCCCCAAGGGACAGAGGGCGAAAGTACGCGGTACCACCTCTGTTTTGCCGCCTTCTCGCGAAGCGCGGCCTCAGGGGGTTCCCAGCAGAACCCCGGCGCTGTACCGGGCGCACCCGTCCAACCCTACTGGGGAATGGTAAAATTCCCGTTCAGGCGGCTGCTCCGAGGGGTATTCGCCAACGGTTCCTGTCCCCCTTTCACCAAACGGGGGCTCTCTGGGCAGGAGGGCCTTTGGTTACTGATCCTCATCCTCGCATTGACAGGATCATATCACAAGATATGGCCGTTGTCAAACCCTTTTTCATCGGGCAGCAGTCCGAAATGCCGCAGGGCCTTGGACACGCCGTCGTCCTCAACGGCATCCGTGACATAATCGGCCATGGCCTTCACCTTGTCCTCGCCGTTGCCCATGGCCACGCTGACCCCGGCCTGGGCCATCATGCTCATGTCGTTCTCTCCGTCGCCAAAGGCCATGACCTCGTCCCGGGCGAAGCCATACCGCTCCATGGTCGCGAGGACGCCCACGCCCTTGCCGCCGTCCCTAGGCATAATGTCGATGCCCTTCGGGTGCCAGCGGGTATAGGTACAGCCCGGCATGGCGTCCAGGAATAGCTTTTCCTCCCCAGAGGCGACAAAGGGGACAAACTGGTATACCTTGCCCTCCAGCAGCTGCTCCAAGGGGCACACCGGGTACAGCTCAGTGTGGAGAAATTCATAGATTTCCCGCACCCGGTCATTAATCTGGGTGAGATAGCTCTCCCCGTTCCCTTCCAGCAGGGCGGGGAGGTTGGGGTTGTCCAGCAGCACCCGGTAGGCCCCCCGCATATCGTCCAAACCAATGGGCTCATCCCGGTAGGGGGTGCCGTCCCCATCGCAGCAGAACTGGCCGTTGATGGTCACATAGCCGTCAAACTGCGCCCCCCGCAGCATCCCGGTGTTTTCCAGATCCTGCAAAGCCCGGCCGGAGCAGATGAAGGTTTTGATCCCCCGCTCCCGCAGGGCGGACAGATCGGCCAGCAGGCGGTCGGACAAAAACTTTTGCTTAAAAGACACCAGCGTGCCGTCAATGTCAAAAAATATAGCCTTTATCATGATTCTGCCAGCGCTCCCGTCTTGTATTGTTCCGCTGTGGACAGCAGCTCCTCCGCGCCCTCCAGCATGACTGCGGTGGTTTGACCGCCGCTGAGCCGGGCCAGCTCTTCCCGGCGCTGGGCGCGGTCCAGCCGCTCCACACGGGTGAACGTCCGTCCGTCCGCCTCGCCCTTTTCCACGGAGAAGTGGACGTCCCCCATGGCAGCGATCTGGGGCAGGTGGGTGACGCACAGCACCTGCCGCCCCTTGGAAACTTCAAACAGCTTTCGGGCCACCTTTACGGCCGCCCGACCGGACACGCCGGTGTCCACCTCATCGAAAATCAGGGTGGACACCTGCTCCGTCTCCGCCAGCACGTTTTTCAGCGCCAGCATGATCCGGGACAGCTCGCCGCCGGAGGCGATTTTGTTGATGGGCTTCAGCGCTTCGCCCACGTTGGCGGACATGAGGAAGCGCACCGTGTCCATGCCGGTGGCGTCCATGCCGTCGGGGGCGTCCTTGGGGGCGAACTCCACCTGGAACCGCACCCGGGGCATATCCAGCTGCTTCAGCTCGGACTGGATGCGCCCCGCCAGCTCCTCCGCCGCACGGTGCCGCTGGATGGAAAGTGCTTTTCCTTGCTCCACGGCTTTTTTCAACGCTTTTTCAAGCTCCTTGTCCAGCCGGGCCATGCGGTCCTCCGAGAACTGGATGGCGTCCAGCTCTTCCCGGCACTTGTCCAGATAGGCCAGCACCTCCTCCGCGCTGCTCCCGTACTTTTTCTTCAGGCGGTACAGCAGATCCAGCCGTTCCTCGATCTCGTCCAGTTCCCCGGGATAAAAGTCCAGGGTGCCACGCAGATCCCGCACCAGCTCCGCCAGGTCGTCCACGTCGCAGCGAAGCTGCTCGGCCTTTTCCGACAGCTCCTTCAAATCGCCGCTGTACCGGCCCCCCTGGGCCAGATGGTTTTTTGCCTCCATGAGCAGGGAGACGGCCCCTTCGCCGTCCTCGCCGCCGGTGAGGGCCTGCCAGGCCCCGTCCACCGCGTCGGTGAGGCGCTCGGCGTTGCGCAGCACCTCCCGCCGCTGGGACAGCTCCTCGTCCTCGCCCTCCCGCAGCTGGGCGCGCTCCAGCTCTTCAATCTGGTAGGTCAGGGTATCCATCCGCCGGGCTTTCTCTCCGTCATCCATCTGGAGCCGCTCCAGTTCCCGGCGCAGCTCCCGAACCTGGGCGTAGGCGGCGGAAAAGGCCGACAGGTTTTCCTCCGTGCCGCCGAAGCTGTCCAAATAACCCAGGTGGCATTCCTCATCCAGAAGCTGCTGGCCATCGTGCTGGCCGTGGACGTTTACAAGCTGGCAGCCCAGCTCCCGGAGCTGGGTGACCAGCAGGGGCCGCCCGTTTACCCGGCACACGTTTTTGCCGTCCCCCTGGATGGCGCGCTCAATGAGCAGTTCTCCGTTTTCATCAGGGCCGACGCCCTGCTCCTCAAACCAGGGCAGGGGAGGGAGGTTCCGAAACAGGGCGGACACCCGGGCGGATTTGGCCCCGGTGCGGATGAGATCCCGGCTGGTGCGCTCCCCCATGATGGCGCCGATGGCGTCGATGACGATGGATTTGCCCGCGCCGGTCTCGCCGGTGAGCACGTTGAAGCCCTTGTCAAAGGTGATGTCCGCCTGGGAAATCACCGCGATATTCTCGATATGCAGCAAGCTGAGCAAGATTTCTCACCTCTCCAGCATGGATTCAATCGCCTGGGCCAGTTCCTCCGCCATCTGGTTGGTGCGCATGATGAGGATTGCCGTGTCGTCCCCCGCCAGGGAGCCCACCAGCCCATTCAGCTCCATGCCGTCCAGCGCGGCGGCGGCGGCAGGGGCCAGACCGGGCATGGTTTTGACCACCACGATATTCTGGGCCACGTCGCAGGAGGTGACGCCCTCCTTGAAAATATTCTGGAGCCGGCCTGCCAGCGCCTGCTTCGCGGGCCGGGCGGGGGACGCCACGTAGTGGTAGCTTCCGCCCTCTCCGGGCTGCTTGACCAGATTCAGCTCCTTGATGTCCCTGGAGATGGTGGCCTGGGTGGCCCGGATGCCGCATTTGCGCAGCTGATCCAGCATCTGTTCCTGGGTCTCGATGTCCTGCTCGCCGATGATGCGCAGGATCTCCGCTTGTCGTTTGGACTTCAACGCGTTCACGCCTTTCCCAGTTTTTGATTGATCCGCTCGTAAAAGCTCCGCCCGGTGAGCTTGACCAGTTGAGTGGCCTGCCGGGACCGGCGGCACTCCACCCAGTCCCCGGGCTGAACCCGGAAGGCCCTGCCCCCGTCCACGGACAGATAGGCGGTCTTTTTGCCTCCCGGCGCCAGCCGCGCGCCCACCGTCCGGTTTGCCCCCAGGACGAAGGGTTTTGCGTGGAGGGAATGGGCGCAGATGGGGGCGATGATGATGTTTTCCGCGGTGGGTTCCACGATGGGCCCGCCCGCCGCCATGGAGTAGGCGGTGGAGCCGGTGGGGGTTGCCACCACCAGCCCGTCCCCGGAAAAGGAGGAGATGACCACCCGGTCGCCCGTCACCTCCAGATCCAGCACCCGGGCCACTGCTCCCTTGGTGAGCACCGCGTCATTGAGGGCCTGTTCCGAGAACACGCAGCGCCCCTCCCGGCGGACGCAGATGTCCAGCATCATCCGCCGCTCAATGCCGAATTTGCCCCCGGCCAGCCGGGACAGCAGGGACAGCTCCCCATGCTCCAGCTCGGCCATGAAGCCGATGCTGCCCAGGTTCACCCCCAGGATAGGGATGCCACGGGCGTTGGCCTCATGGGCGGCGTGGAGGATGGTGCCGTCCCCGCCGAAGCACACCAATACGTCGGCATCCTCCAGCTCCTCCTCCAACTGGCCCAGTGCCACCCCGGAGGGCAGCTCCAGCTTGCTGCCCTGATCCAAATCAAAGGGGAGGCAGATGGCGGTCTGCGCCCCGGCATTCTCCAGGATGCGCTGGGCGGATTGGGCCGAGCGCAGGCCCCGGTCGCGATATGGGTTGGGGCTGAGTACGATTTTCATGGTTCCTCTCTCCTCAGCGTCTGGTGGGAGCGCTCCACCAGTTCCTTCAAATCACAGTCAAAATGTTCCCCGGCGCCGGCGTGCAGATAGCCCAGGTACTCGATGTTTCCCTCCGGACCCCGGATGGGGGAGAAGTCCAGTCCCCGAACAGAGAAGTCCGCCTCCCGGGCGTGAACCAGGAAGCGCTCCAAAACCTCCAGATGAACCGCCGGATCCCGGACGACGCCCTTTTTGCCCACTTTGTCGCGCCCAGCCTCAAACTGGGGCTTCACCAGGGCGGCGACCTGGCCGTCCGGGGCCATCAGCGGCCGCAGGGCGGGCAGGATCAGCCCCAGGGAGATGAAGGATACGTCGATGGAGGCAAAATCCAGCGGTTCGGGGATTTGTTCTGTGGTGAGATACCGGGCGTTGGTGCGTTCCAAACACACTACCCGGGGGTCGCGGCGGACCGACCAGGCAAGCTGGCCGTAGCCCACGTCCACGGCGTATACCTTGGCCGCGCCGTTTTGCAGCATACAGTCGGTGAAGCCGCCGGTGGAGGCCCCGATGTCGGCGGCGATTTTATCCGTCAACGTGATGGGGAAGGATTGCATGGCCTTCTCCAGCTTCAGCCCGCCCCGGCTGACATAGCGCGGCTGGCCGCGCACCTCTAAAGGGGCGGCCTCGTCCAGGGTGAGGCCGGGCTTGTCGCACCGCCGCTCCCCGGAGTATACCAGGCCCGCCATGATGACGGCCTGGGCCTTTTGGCGGCTCTCCATGAGGCCCCGCTCCACCAGCAGCAGATCCACCCGTTTTTTAGCCATTTGCCATCACCTCCAGCGCCCTGTGGGCGATGGACGCGCCGTCGATGCCACACAGCGCGCGCAGCTCCGCCACCGTGCCATGCTGGACAAAGCGGTCGCCCAGGTTCACCAGGGCAAGCCTAACGCCGTTCACGCCCCGCAGGGCCAGCTCGGCGGCGACGCGCCGCCCCACGCACCCCGCGTCCACGCATTCCTCCGCCACCAGCAGGATCCCGGTTTTTTGGGCGCAGGCGGCCACGGTGTCCACGTCCAGAGGGGAGATGCTGTTCCACTTCACCACCTGGGCGGACTTTCCCTTTTGCTCTAAAAGCCGCGCCGCCGCCAGGGCCTCGTTGACCATCGTGCCGTAGGCGGCGATGGTCACGTCCGTGCCGGGGCGGATCACGCTGGCACCCTCGATGCCGCACAGAGCGGAAAACTCCCCCTCGCCCCCACGGGGGTAGCGCACCGCCACAGGGCCGCGGCATTTCTCCACAGCATAGCGGAGCATGGAGCGCAGCTCCTCAAAGCTGGCGGGGCAGTAGATCTTCATTCCGGGCACGGAGCTGAGGTAGGCCACGTCGAATACACCGTGGTGGGTTTCGCCGTCCTCCCCGGACAGTCCCGCCCGGTCCACGCCGAGCACCACATGAAGCCCCTGGATGGCCACGTCGTGGATGAGCATATCGTAAGCCCGCTGTAAAAAGGTGGAATAGATGGCGGCCACCGGGACGGCGCGCTGCTTGGCCATGCCCGCGGCCATGGCGACGGCGTGGCCCTCGGCAATGCCCACGTCAAAGAAGCGATCCGGGTACTCCCTGGCAAACTCCGTCAGCCCTGTGCCATCCGGCATGGCGGCGGTGATAGCGGCCACGTCGTCCCGCTCCCGTGCCAATTGCCGCATGGTGTCGCCGAACACGGAGGAAAAGCTTTCCCCGGCCTGGTTCAGCGGCGTGCCGTCCTCTTTGTTGAAGGGGCCCACACCGTGGAAGTGATCCGGCTCCTTCTCCGCAGGTGAATAGCCTTTTCCCTTTACAGTTTTGATGTGGAGCAGGACAGGGCAGTTCAGTTCCTTGGCGTACCGCAGCAGCCGGGTCAGGTAATTTACATCGTGGCCGTCCACCGGCCCCAGATATGTAAAGCCCATATCCTCGAACATACTGCAGTGGAGCACCGCGTCCTTCACCGCCTGCTTGGCCCGGTGGGTAAAGCGGTACAGCCCCCGGCCCACGGCGGTGCAGCCGGTGACCTTGCGGTAGAACTTTTTAAATTGGAGATATTGAGGCTTCAGCCGCTGCTGTGCCAAGTGGTTGGCAACGCCGCCCACGTTTTTGGTGATGGACATCCCGTTGTCATTGAGGATGACAACCAGCTGCTCGCCGCTCTGCCCCGCGTCAGACAGACCCTCATAGGCCAGCCCGCCCGTCATGGCCCCGTCCCCCAGCATGGCCAGGACGCAGTAGTCCTCGCGGCTCATGGTTCGGGCCCGGGCCATGCCCAGGGCAACCGAAACCGCGTTGGAGGCGTGTCCGGCGATAAAAGCGTCCGCCCGATGCTCTCTGGGCTTGGGGAAGCCGGACAGGCCGCCCAGCTTGCGCAGGGTGTCCATCTGTCCACCCCGCTGGGTCAGGATCTTGTGGGCATAGCACTGGTGGCCCACGTCGAACACCAGCCGGTCGGTTTCCAGGTCGAACACCCGGTGGACGGCCACGGTGGCCTCCACAACCCCCAGGCTGGAGGCCAGGTGGCCTCCCGTCTTGGAGACGCTGCCGATGATCTGCTCCCGCAGCTGGTC
>JAIEFH010000260.1 GCA_029067025.1 Oscillospiraceae bacterium
TTGCCGCCGCGTCTATTTTGTCTAAGGGCAGCCGGGAGCGGTACATGGAGGAGATGGGGGCGCGCTACCCCCAATATGAGTTCGAGCGCCACAAGGGCTATCCAACGAAACGCCACTATGAGCTGCTGCGGGAATTTGGGCCGTGTTCCATCCACCGCCGCACCTTTTTGAAAAAGCTGTGAGCGGCGGCGGGCAGGCCCGCCTGCTGGGCCAGTGGGGTGAGGAACAGGTGGCGGAACAGCTGCGGCGCGAAGGGTGGACGGTCATGGCGCGCAACTTCCGCTGCCGCATGGGTGAGCTGGACATCGTGGCGAAAAACGACCAATTCCTGATCTTTGTGGAGGTCAAACTGCGGAAAAACGATCAATTTGGATCGGCGTGTGAGGCGGTGACCCCGTCCAAGCAGCGCAAACTGCGCGCCGCCGCCCAGTTTTACCTCATGAGCCACCCCTCAACGCTCCAGCCCCGATTTGATGTGGCGGAGGTATACGCGCCCCAAGGTATTCACACGGAAAGGCCGGACATATATTATATAGAGAACGCTTTTTAGTGGGGAGGACGGCCATGAAGCCTATTTCAGTTTTTGACGCCCACTGTGACACCATCTCCCGCTGCTGGCGTGAGTATGAGGGGCTGGGGCACAACTCCGGGATGATTTCGCTGGAGCGGACGGCGTGCTTTGCCCGGTACTGCCAGTTTTTTGCCCTGTGGACCGCGGACGGCTTTACCGGCTATCCCCCCGGAAAAGATTCCGTAGAGCTGGCCTATCATGCGCTTTTACGCTGTTTTAAGGAGCAGATGGCGCGCAACGCGGACAAGATCGTCCAGTGCCGCACCGCTCAGGACGTGGAGCGGGCCCATTGCCAGGGGAAGGCGGCGGCCTTCCTGACCGTGGAGGGCGCGGAGCTGCTGGGCTGTGACCCGGCCCGGTTGGAAGAAGCGGCGGAGAATGGGGTGGTAGCCATCAATCTGACCTGGAACCACGCCAATGCCCTGTCCGGTTCCCACTGTGACCAGCCGCACAGGGGGTTATCAAGCGTCGGACGGCGGTTTGTGGAAAAAATGGAGGAGTTACATATCCTGGTGGACGTGTCCCACCTGTCCGAGGCGGGGTTCTGGGATGTGATTGAAATGGCCCGGCGGCCCATCATCGCCAGCCACTCCAACGCAAAATCTGTGTGGAATCACACAAGGAACTTGACGGATGAGCAAATAACTGCGATAATAGGAAATCAGGGTGTGATCGGTCTTAACTTCTATCGGGACTTCGTGGGCGGCAGCCGGGACTTGGATATGCTGCGGGCTCACCTGGATCACATCCTGGAACTGGGCGGCGCGGCCTGCGCGGCCCTGGGGGGCGACTGGGATGGCTGCGACACCATCGACGCTCTGCCGTCCATTGACAAGCTGAGTTGCTTTTATGAGTATCTGCTGTGCCATGGTTATGATGAAACAGTCGTGCGCGACTTGTTTTATAACAATTTAATGAGAGTAGTGAGTCAACGATGAATTATTTGAGCACGAGAAATAAAGACCTGCGTATGAACGCGCCCCAGGCCATCGCCAAGGGCTTAGCTCCGGACGGTGGCCTGATGACCCCGGCGGTGCTGCCCAGGCTGCCTGCGTCCGCCGTGGAGACTATGAAGGAGATGTCCTACCAGCAGCGGGTGGTGTACATCATGAACAGCTTTTTGGAGGGCTTCTCCGGTTCTGAGCTCACCGCCTATGCCGCTGAGGCCTACGGAGGCGGCAGGTTTTCCCATGAGGATGTGGCGCCCGTCCGCAAGCTGGACGACAACACCTACTGCCTGGAGCTGTGGCACGGGCCCACCTGCGCCTTCAAGGATATGGCGCTTCAGATCCTGCCCCATCTGCTCACCGCGTCTCTGGAGAAGAACGACGAGAAAAAGACGGTGTGCATTCTGGTAGCCACCTCCGGAGACACGGGCAAAGCCGCTCTGGAGGGGTTCCGCAATGTGGATAAGACCAAGATCCTTGTGTTTTATCCCAAGGACGGTGTGTCTGAAATCCAGGAGCTGCAGATGGTTACCCAAGAGGGGGGCAACGTAGGCGTATGCTCCGTTGTGGGCAATTTTGATGACGCGCAGTCTGGGGTCAAGAAGCTGTTTGCCGACGAGGAGCTGGCTGAGAAGCTGGCGGAGCGGGGCTATTTCCTGTCCTCCGCTAACTCGATCAACTGGGGCCGGGTGCTGCCGCAGATCGTGTACTACGCCTCCGCCTACTGTGATTTGCTGAAGGCCGAAGCCATTACCAAGGGCCAGGCCATCAATGTGTGCGTACCCACCGGCAATTTCGGCAATATCCTGGCGGCATACTACGCCAAGGCCATGGGTATTCCCATTAACAAGCTGATCTGCGCCTCCAACCAGAACAACGTACTCACCGACTTCATTAATACCGGTTCCTATGACCGCAACCGCACCTTTTATAATACCATCTCGCCCTCTATGGACATCCTCATCTCCAGCAACCTGGAGCGGATGCTCTTCGAGTTGTCCGGCCGGGACGACAAGCTGGTGCGGGAGTATATGTCTCAGCTGGCTGAGTACGGCAGCTACCGGGTGGACAGTTCCATCCGCACCAAGCTCAAGCGGCTGTTCAGCGCCGGCTGCTGCGACGACCAGCAGACCCAGGCCATGATCGCTAAAATGTGGAACGAGCGGAACTACCTCATTGATCCCCACACCGCCGTGGCGTTCCATGTGCTGGAGGAGTACCGGGAGGAGACTGGGGACGATACGGTGACGGTGGCGGTATCCACTGCCAGCCCCTTTAAATTCTGCTCCAGTGTGCTCACTGCCCTGGGAGTGAAAGAGCAGAAGTCCGGACTGGATATTCTGGATCAGCTCACTGAGATCACCGGTGTGCCGACCCCCGCACCTCTGGCCCGGCTGAAAAAACGCCGCCGCCGTTTTGATGACGTAGTGGACAAGGATGCCATGAAGGGCTGCGTACTGGACTTTCTGAAGTAAGAGGTGATGGGATGGCTCTCTATGCCATCGGCGATACCCACCTTTCCCTGGGCGCGGACAAGCCCATGGATGTGTTCGGCGGCGGCTGGGAAGGCTATGTGGACAAGCTCAGGGAGGGCTTTGCCTCGGTGGATGACAATGACACAGTGGTGCTGTGCGGCGACCTGTCCTGGGGTATGGGCTTAGAGGAGGCACGGGACGATTTTGCCTTTCTTGACCATGAGCTGCCGGGGGAGAAGTGGCTGCTCAAGGGCAACCACGACTACTGGTGGAACACCGCCGCCAAGATGAATGCTTTTTTCCAGGCCAACGGATTTAATCGCCTCCACATTCTGCACAACAACTGCGCTTTTTATGAGGATGTGGCGTTGTGCGGCACCCGGGGATGGTTTTTTGAGGAAAACGGCGCACCCCAGTGGGAGAAGGTGTTTAAACGGGAGCTGATTCGGCTGGAGGCGTCTCTGAAGGCGGCGGGGGAGAGGGAGAAGCTGTGCTTTCTCCATTATCCGCCTCTTTACCGGGGCTATCGCTGCCAGGAGATCATCGATTTGCTGGAGCAGTACCGTGTTGCCGTATGCTGCTATGGCCATCTCCATGGGCCCAGCCACCGGCTGGCCATCGAGGGAATGCAGGGATCGGTGGACTACCGCCTGGTGTCCGCGGACTTTGTCGGATTTCGTCCAAAAAAAATTTTGGATTAAGCAAAAAAACAGTGGAAATCTCCGCGCCTATCTGGTAGAATAGGTTGGATTATTTAGAAAGAAGGCCCAGCAAGTCTATCCTGAGGCGGGCCAAGCTTGGAGGAACACACCATGAACATCAAGAGCAATGAGAAAAAAGAGAACAGCACCTATGAACTGGTGATCGAGGTCGGAGCTGCCGAGTTCCAGGCCGCCATCGACAAGGTCTACAATCGCCAGAAGAACCGCATTAACATCCCTGGCTTCCGCAAGGGCAAGGCCCCCCGGAAGATGGTGGAAAAGATGTACGGCGCTGAGATTTTCTATGAGGACGCCATCTCCCTGGCCTATCCCGACGCTTATGAAGAGGCACTGAAGGAAGCGGGCATTGACCCCGTGGCCTATCCTCAGTTGGAGGTGCTGGATGTCAGCGCCGATGGCTTTACCTTCAAGGCCACCGTCACGGTCAAGCCCGAGGCGTCCATCAAAGACTACAAGGGCCTGCCCGTGGCCAAGCCGGAGGTAAAGGTGTCCGCCGCCGACGTAAAGGCGGAGCTGAAGCCTTACATCGACCGGGCTTCCCGCCTGGTGAGCGTGGAGCGCAAGGCCAAGAAGGGCGACACCGCGGTCATCGACTTCGAGGGCTTCAAGGACGGCGTACCCTTCCAGGGCGGAAAGGGAGAAAACTACAGCTTGGAGCTGGGCTCCGGTTCCTTTGTCCCCGGCTTTGAGGATCAGGTCATCGGCATGAAGGTCGGCGATGAGAAGGATCTGGACATCACCTTCCCGGAGAACTATACCCCCGAGCTGGCCGGCGCCCAGGTGGTGTTTAAGGTCAAGGTTCATGAGGTGAAGGAGAAGCAGGAGCCCGAGGTGGACGACGAGTTTGCCAAGGATGTGTCCGAGTTTGAAACCCTGGACGAGTTCAAGAAAGATCTGAGCGACAAGCTGAAGGCCCGCCGTCAGGAGCAGGCTGACCGGGACTTTGAGACCGCCGTTATCGACGCCCTCATTGAGAAGCTGGAGTGCGACGTGCCCCAGGCCATGATCGACTACCGAGCGGACAAGATGCTGGAGGACTATGCCAACCGCATTCAGAGCCAGGGCATCGGCTTTGAGGATTATCTGCGGATGATGGGTCTGTCCATGGACGATATGCGCGCCCAGTCCAAGACCGCCGCCGACCGCAACGTGCGCAGCGACCTGGCTTTGGAGGCTGTGGCCGCCGCCGAGGGCATTGAGGTGACCGAGGCCGAGGTGGAAGAAGAGATTGGCAAGCTGGCTGAGCAGTACAGCATGGAGGCGGACAAGGTCCGCGCCGCCATCAAGGACGAGGATCTGCGCCGTGATCTGTCTGTCCGCAAGGCGCTGGAGCTGGTGAAATCTTCTGCCAAGAAGCCCGCGAAGAAGGCCGAGAAGGCGGAGGACAAGGAGGAGAAGGCGGAGAAAAAATCTGCCAAGAAGGCGGAAAAGGCCGGAGAAAAGGCAGAGAAAAAGACTTCCAAGGCTAAGAAAACTGAGGAATAAGCATACTACATTCCTTTTCTGGGAGAGGGAGGGAATAACCGCCGGCGAACAATGGGTATAATAACCGGCGTCGATGGAAATCGGATTCCCCCATCTGAAAGGAGAAGCATCAATTATGAGTTTGGTTCCATATGTAGTTGAACAGACCAGCCGGGGCGAGCGCTCGTACGACATCTTTTCCCGGCTGCTCAATGACCGCATCGTGTTTTTGGGCGAGGAGGTCAACGCCACCACCGCGTCCCTGGTGGTCGCCCAACTGCTCTATCTGGAGGCCCAGGACCCGGATAAGGACATCCAGTTCTATATCAACAGCCCGGGCGGCTCTGTCACCGATGGCATGGCCATCTACGACACCATGCAGTACATCAAATGTGATGTGTCCACCATCTGCGTGGGCATGGCCGCATCCATGGGCGCGTTTCTGCTGTCCGCCGGCGCCAAGGGTAAGCGCATGGCCCTACCCAACGCTGAGATCATGATTCACCAGCCCTCCGCTGGCACACAGGGTCAGATCACCGACATGGCCATCCACCTGAAGCGGCTTGAAATCATTAAAAAGCGGATGAATGTCATCCTGGCCGGCAACTGCGGCAAGAGCGTGGAGCAGGTCACCGCCGACTGTGAGCGGGACAACTTTATGACCGCCGAAGAGGCCCTGGAGTACGGTCTGATTGACAAGATTATCACCAATCGTTGAGTGAGCTGAAGAGCGGAGATAAAGCCTCCGCTCTTTGGCCTTTCCCTGAAAGGAAGAACCATAATATGGCAAGAGACGACTACAAATCGGTGCGCTGCTCCTTTTGCGGCAAGCATCAGGAGCAGGTGGAACGGATCATCGCCGGCCCAGGCGCATACATCTGCAACGAGTGTGTTCACCTGTGCCTGAGCGTTCTGGGTGAGAACTACGATGATGACCGGGCAGATATGCCGGACATCCCTGATGTGATCCCCACGCCCAAAGAGATGGTGGCCGTGCTGGACGAGTATATTATCGGTCAAGACAGCGCCAAGGTAGCCCTTTCGGTGGCGGTATACAACCACTACAAGCGCATTTATTTTGGCGGCGGGGACAATGTGGAGCTGCAAAAGAGCAACATCCTCATGATCGGTCCCACAGGCTGTGGTAAAACGCTGTTTGCCCAGACCTTGGCCCGTATCCTCAAGGTGCCCTTTGCCATCGCTGACGCCACCACCCTTACCGAGGCGGGCTACGTGGGTGACGATGTGGAGAATATCCTGCTGCGCCTGGTTCAGGCCGCCGACTATGACATCGAGCTGGCTCAGCGGGGAATCATCTATGTGGACGAGATCGACAAGATTGCCCGCAAAAGCGAGAACACATCGATTACTCGCGACGTGTCCGGCGAGGGGGTACAGCAGGCCCTGCTGAAAATCCTGGAGGGCACTGTGGCCAACGTGCCTCCCCAGGGCGGACGCAAGCATCCCCATCAGGAGTTTTTGCAGATCGACACCAAAAACATCCTGTTCATCTGCGGCGGCGCCTTCGATGGGCTGGACAAGATCATTGAGCGCCGACTGGATCAAAAGACCATCGGTTTTGGCGCGGATGTCAAGACATCTGCGGAGCGGGAGAAGGAGGACGCGCTCAAGGCTGTGCAGCCTCATGACCTGTTGAAATTCGGCATCATCCCCGAGCTGGTGGGCCGCCTCCCCATCATTACGACCTTGAAGGCCCTTGACAGGGAGCAGTTGGTGCGCATTCTCACCGAGCCGAAAAATGCCCTGGTGAAGCAGTATAAGTGCCTGCTGGACTATGACAACGTGGAGCTGGAATTTACTCCCGAGGCGCTGGACGCCGCCGCGGATAAGGCGCTGGAGCGCAAGATCGGCGCCCGCGGGCTGCGGGCGGTACTGGAGGAGGTTATGACTCCTGTTATGTACGACGCTCCCTCTGATCAGAGTATCGCTAAGGTGACTGTTACGGCTGAAGCCATCAATGGCGAGGCCGAGCCTGAGATCATGCGTCAGGAGGGCCGTCCCGCGCGGCCCAGACTGGGTGCGGCGGCGCTGCGCACAGAAAAAGGCGGACAGGCGTCTGCCCGAGGAAACGCATCCTGAACCATCTGGCAAGCTCAGCTGTCGGTTTTGCCCCATCCGGCAGCGGTGCCAGCAATTGAACAATGAGTCGTTTTGGGGCGGGCGAAGGCCCGCCCCTTTTCAGTACGGAAAGGAGTGACCCCTCATGACAGATATGCGGACAGACGGATCAATGACGGTAACCATCCCTGTCCTGGCCCTGCGGGGGCTGACCGTATTCCCCCAGCTAATGCTCCACTTTGACGTGGGTCGTGCCGCCTCCATCCAGGCACTGGAAGAGGCCATGGGGGAAAATAAAGCAATATTCCTGGTGACTCAGCGAGACCTGACCGTGGAGAATCCCTCTCAGGGTGATTTATATGCCATCGGAACTGTAGCTGACGTGAAACAGATTCTGCGCCTGCCGGAGAGTGGCGTCCGGGTGATGGTGGAAGGCCGCAGCCGGGGACGCCTCCTGCGGCTTATCGGCACGGAGCCCTATCTTACGGCAGAGGTAGAATACCTGGCGGAGCTGTCCTCACCCAGAGGGAATTCGCCGCGGACAGAGGCCGCTATCCGACAGGTGTATAATCAAATGGAGCGGTATACGGAGCTGTCTGACCGGGTGGCTCCGGAGACCTACCTGAAGCTTTTGGCCAGCAATGATCCGGGCTATATTGCCGATTATGCCGCACAGAATCTGCCTCTTCGGTTTGAGGACAAGCAGGCAGTGCTGGAAGAACTGCGGCCCGCGCGCCGGTTGGATCGCCTGTGCCGCATCCTGGGCAGGGAAGTAGAGATACTGGAAGTAGAGAGCGAGCTGGCCGCCAAGGTTCACGAGCAGATAACCGCCAGCCAGCGGGATTATTTTCTGCGGGAGCAGCTTCGGGTCATCCAGCGTGAATTGGGGGATGGGGAGGAGGACAACGAGATTGCCGAATACCGCCGCAAGATCACACAGGCCAAGCTGCCCAATGAGGTGAGGGATAAGCTGCTCAAAGAGGTGAAGCACCTGGAAAAGCAGCCTTATGGATCCTCGGAGGCGGCAGTGATCCGCACCTATCTTGATACCTGCCTGGAGCTGCCTTGGCAGGTCAAAACCCGTGAGCGGGTGAGCGTCACAGCGGTCTCCAAGGCGCTGGACGCGGATCATTACGGCCTTGAAAAGGTGAAAGAACGCATTCTGGAGTTTGTGGCGGTCAAGCAACTGTCGCCTGAGTTGAAAGGTCAAATCATCTGCCTGGTTGGCCCGCCGGGGGTAGGCAAAACCTCCATTGCCATGAGCGTGGCCAGGGCCATGAACCGCAAACTTGCCCGTATCTCCTTGGGCGGCATCCGGGACGAGGCGGATATCCGGGGCCACCGCAAGACCTATGTAGGGGCTATGCCGGGCCGGATCATTGCCGGCATCAAGCAGGCGGGCAGCGCCAATCCAGTGTTGCTGCTGGACGAGATCGACAAAGTGGGCAGCGATCACCGGGGAGATCCGGCGGCGGCGCTGCTGGAGGTGCTGGACAGCGAACAGAACGGCACCTTTCGGGATCACTATTTGGAGTTGCCGTTTGACTTGTCCGACGTAATGTTCATCACCACCGCCAATACCACGGACACCGTGCCCCGTCCATTGCTGGACCGCATGGAGGTCATTGAGCTGCCCAGCTACACGGACAAGGAGAAACTGCAAATTGCGAAGCGCTATCTGCTGCCCCGACAGCTAAAGCGCCACGGGCTGACGCGGGCCCAGCTCAAAATCAGCGATGTCGCCATCGAGACGCTGATTGCCGGGTACACCAAAGAGTCCGGTGTGCGTCTGTTGGAGCGGAAGCTGGCGGCTTTGTGCCGAAAGGGCGCAATGCAAATCGTGCAGAAAAATGTAAAGCGAATTAACATTACAGAATTGAATTTGCAAGAGTTTTTGGGCCCGCATCGTTATCTGGAGGATAAGCCCGTTCAGGAACCTCTGGTGGGTGTGGTCAATGGTTTGGCTTGGACCTCTGTGGGCGGCGAGATCCTGGAGGTGGAGGTCAATGTAGTTCCAGGCACAGGCAAAGTAGTCCTTACAGGTAATTTAGGGGATGTGATGAAGGAGTCGGCCAAGGCGGCACTGTCCTATATCCGCAGCCGGGCAGTTCAGCTGGGGATAGATCCGGAATTTCACAGTACAAAGGACATTCACGTCCATTTTCCCGAGGGTGCGGTGCCCAAGGATGGGCCTTCCGCCGGAATTGCCATTGCTACCGCTATGGTTTCCGCACTCACCGGCATACCAGTACGAAGAGATGTGGCTATGACAGGTGAAATCACCCTCCGGGGCCGGGTGCTGGCCATCGGCGGTCTGCGGGAAAAGACCATGGGCGCCCTGCGGGGCGGGATGTCAACTGTAATTATCCCTGCGGACAACGGTAAGGATCTGGAGGAGATTGACCAGACTGTGCGAAAAGCGCTCACTTTTGTGCAGGTTCATCAGGTGGATGAGGTGCTGGCTCAAGCACTGACAAGTAATTTGCCTATACAGATAGAAACGGTGCCCCGTCAGTCGCCGGAGGCGCCGCACGCTGTAGGCCGCGCCGTCAATCTGCGCCAATGAGGGAATGGCCATGACAGTAAACTGGAATATGGCGGAATTTGTCCGTTCGGCGACCAAGCCGGTAGACTTTCCCCGGGACGGGCTGCCCCAGGTGGTGTTTGCCGGACGATCCAATGTGGGCAAGTCGTCGGTTATCAACCGGCTGCTCAACCGCAAGAATTTTGCCCGTGTGGGTGCCGTGCCAGGGAAGACCACTCACATCAACTACTTTTGCATTGACCAAAAGCTGTATCTGGTGGACTTGCCCGGCTATGGTTATGCCAAGGTATCCAAGCAGGAGCGAGAGCGTTGGGGAAGGCTGATTGAGGCGTGGTTTGCCGATACCCAGCGGATGGCTTTGGGTGTGCTCATTGTGGATGCCCGCCATAAGCCTACGGCAGACGACTGCACCATGGCTCAGGTGTTTTTGAGCTCAGAGCGCCCGTTCCTTGTAGTAGCCAATAAGCTGGACAAACTGAAAAAGAGCGAAATTGAAGGCAACGCGCAGCTGATCCGCGATACGCTTGCCCTGCCGGATGCCGTGCCCCTTATCCTGTTTTCTGCGGAAAAAGGGGAGGGAAAGTTGGAACTTCTGGGAGGAATCCTAAAGCATTTGGAGTAAAAAACAAAAGTATACGCGTCTGTCTTAGGTTGATGGTATTAGGAAAAGCATTGCCATGATTTAGGAGCTAACCGGCGGGCATATTTGCCCGCCGGTTTTTTTGCGGAAAACTTTACAAAAAGGGTTGACAAACCGCAATGTTTTGGTATAATAACGTAGGTCGCTTAAGAGAGCGGCGGTATAGCGGATTAGTGTAATGGTAGCACACCAGACTCTGACTCTGTTTGTGAGGGTTCGAATCCTTCATCCGCTGCCAAAGGGAACACCGCAACATACAGTTGCGGTGTTCCTTTTTTCATGAATACTTCGGATTTTTTCAGCAAACACTTGCAAACCGCTGTCATATTGGGTATACTATATCCGTTCGACAAAAACTGCAAGGAGGCTATCCGAACATGGCTCAAATTACAAAGGATACCATCATCGGCGATATTCTGGACATCGCGCCTGACACCGCTCCCATTTTCCTGTCCATTGGTATGCATTGCCTGGGCTGCCCGTCCTCCCGTGGGGAGACCGTGGAGCAGGCCTGCATGGTTCATGGAGTAGATGTGGACGCTCTGCTGGACAAGCTGAACGCCACCATCGCCTGATTGGCACGTCTGAAAAGAGCGGAAATTCCGCTCTTTTCGTTTATTTCTGGAAAGCGGGAGAGAGAATATGGAACTGGCACCCAGACTCCAAGCGATTGCTCAGCAAGTGCCCCAGGGCGCAAGACTGGCCGATGTGGGTACTGATCACAGCTACCTGCCGGTTTGGCTGCTGATGAATGACCGTATTGAAACGGCTATTGCCGCCGACTTGCGGGAGGGGCCGCTGAACCGGGCCAAGGAAACTGCCAAACAGTATGGACAGAGCGAAAAAGTCTCCTTTCGTTTATGCGACGGCCTGGCTGACATAGCTGCGGATGAGGTGGATACGGTGGTGATCGCCGGGATGGGTGGTGAGACAATCGCCACCATTTTGGAAGCCGCACCCTGGACACGTCAGAATAAGCTGCTGTTTTTGCAGCCCATGACAGGAATGCCTCAGCTTCGCCTGTGGCTCCAGAGCCATAACTACACCATCCTCAGTGAGCAAATTGTCCGAGAAGGAAAACGACTTTATAGTATTTGGAGTGTTAGGGGCGGTTGGATGGCACCTTTATCTCCAGCGGAGCTTTGGGCAGGGAAGAACAGCCGCGATCCGCTTCGGTCAGGCTATCTAGCCATGATTGAGGAGAAGGCCGCGAAAGCCCTGCGGGGACAGCTAGCCGCTCATGAACCCGACCAGATCGCCATTACGGAGCTGGAAGAGGTACTATTCGGGTTGCGCGAGATGAAAAAGGAGTTGAAATCCATGACTACAGTGGGTGAAGTATTTGCTTTTTTGCAGAAAAAGGCTCCATTTGAGCTGCAGGAGAGATTTGACAACGCAGGTTTCCTGGTCGGCAGGGAAGATGTTTCCGTCAGCAAGATTCTGGTGGCGCTGGACATCACGGAGCAGGTTGTCCAGGAGGCCGCCGAGCAGGGGGCTCAGCTCATTGTTTCCCACCATCCGGTGATCTTTGGCGGGGCGAAATCGGTGACAGACCAGACCGTCACCGGAAGAGTTCTACTGGCGCTGGCGGAAAACCATATTGCCGCCATCTGCGCCCATACCAACCTGGATGCGGTGGAGGGAGGGGTGAACGACGCGCTGGCCCTGCGATTAGGACTGACTGACATCCGCCAGTTAAAGCAAGAGGGCGTGGATAGGCAGGGGAGGCCCTATGGCATTGGTCGGGTGGGCTTCGTTTCCGAGCAACCCCTGTACGACTTTGCCATGGCGGTGAAACGTCTACTGGGTGCCAATGGTATCCGGCTGGTGGACGGCGGCAAGCCGGTTCGCCAGGTTGCGGTGGGCGGCGGCGCCTGCGCGGAATTTATGAGCGATGCCTTGGCCCAGGGCTGTGATACGTTTGTCACCTCTGATGTAAAATACCATCAATTTCTGGAGGCGAGGGCCTTGGGCCTCAGCCTGGTGGACGCTGGGCATTTCCCCACAGAAAACGTGATCTGCCCGGTACTGCAAGACTGGCTTGCCAAAGCATTTCCTCAGGCATCTGTGGCCATTTCTCAGCGGCACGCAGAGGTGTTTTCCTACCTTTGATCCAGGCATGAAGCTGCCCCCGCCCTCATATGGTAGAGGGAAGGGGGACTGGCTTATGAAACGAGATATGCTGCTGTTATTACTGTGTCTGTGTGTGTTGTGTGGGGTGAGCTGGCTGGGTAGCAGCCGGCCCAAGTCCGTGGCGGCCACAGCTTCTGTGGGCGGGCAGTGGACCTTGATTCTGGACGCCGGACACGGAGGGGAGGATGGCGGAGCCAGCACAGCGGCAGGGGATAAAGAGAGCGATATTAACCTGGCTATCGTACAAAAAACCCAGGCTTTGATGATTTTTTTGGGGGTTGAACCCCGATTGAGCCGGGAAACAGACATTTCTCTGCACAGCGGCGGTGCGGAGACCATCCGGCAGAAGAAGGTTTCAGACCTGAAAAACCGGGTCGCGTTGGTGGAAAGCACCCAAGGCGCTATACTGCTAAGTGTACACCAAAATCACTTTACAGATTCACGATATAGCGGATCCCAGGTGTTTTTCAACAGCGACGACATAAGCCGGCAGTGGGGGGAGAGCACCCAGGAAGTGCTTCGGCAGATATTAAGTCCGGGCAATGACCGAAAGGCCAAACCCATGCCGGATGGTATCTACCTGTTTGACCACATCAGCTGTCCGGCGATTCTGGTGGAGTGCGGCTTTCTCAGCAACGGGGAGGAGGCGGCACTGCTGCTCACCGGCGCCTACCAGCGGAAGATCGCCATAGCGCTGGCGGGAGCATATTTTAATGAACTCCAGATGATGACTGCAACCTTGGGAGGGAAGTAGTATGGCCAAGGCCAAATCCTTGTTTTACTGCACGGAATGTGGAAATGAATCCCTGAAATGGCAGGGGAGATGCCCTGCCTGCGGGGCGTGGAACACCATTGTGGAACAGCCCGCGGCAGACGTTAAGAAAAAAACAGCGGCATCCGCTGCCGCTGGTCTTGGGGTACGCCGGCCCCGCCCAATGTCCGAGGTCGAGGCGGTGGATGAACTGCGCTTTAACACCGGCATGAACGAACTGGATCGGGTGCTGGGCGGCGGCGCGGTGAAGGGTTCGCTGGTGCTGGTGGGCGGTGCGCCAGGTATCGGCAAGTCCACACTGATGTTGCAGATTTGTGACAATTTATGCTGTTTCTGTGATGTTTTATATGTATCTGGTGAGGAATCAGAGCGGCAGATTAAGCTACGCGCCCAGCGGCTGGGCATACGGGACGAGGGGCTTTACCTGTTTTCTGAAACCAATCTGGACGACATTGTGGCTGCCGTCCAGGAAAAAAAGCCGGACATCCTCATCGTAGACTCCATCCAGACCATTTACAATGGAGATTCCAGCTCCTCGCCAGGCAGCGTGGCCCAGATAAAGGAGTGTACCATGGCATTGATGCACTTGGCCAAAGGGATGGGTGTGACGATATTTGTCGTCGGCCACATCAACAAAGAGGGCTCCTTGGCCGGCCCCAAGGTGCTGGAGCACATGGTGGACTGTGTACTCCACTTTGAGGGAGAGGAACACAATCCCTACCGTATCCTGCGAGCGGCCAAGAACCGTTTTGGCGCTACTAATGAGATTGGTGTGTTCGAAATGGGGGATCGGGGTCTGGAGGAGGTGCCCAACCCTTCGGAGGCCATGCTGGCAGGCAGGCCGGAAAATATGCCCGGTTCCTGCGTCACCTGCGTGATGGAGGGAGTGCGCCCCGTGCTGGCGGAGGTTCAGGCACTCCTGTCGCCCTCGGCTTATGGGAATTCCCGACGCACCAGCAATGGATTCGATTACAACCGGGCCATGATGCTGCTGGCTGTGCTGGAGAAGCGGGGCGGGCTGATGCTGTCCAACTGTGATTTTTACGTCAATGTCATCGGTGGTTTGACCCTGAATGAACCCGCCGCCGATTTGGCGCTGATTGTAGCGCTGGCATCCAGCTTCCGGGACAAGCCTGTGCCCTTTGACCTGGCCGCCATTGGGGAAGTGGGGCTTACCGGTGAGCTGCGCTCCGTGAATGCCATCAACCAACGCTTGAGCGAGGTACGGCGGCTGGGCTTCACCAAATGCCTGGTACCTGCCAGGAGCAACGGAAAGCTTGCTGTGCCGGCTGGATTAGACTTGATTCGGGTCGGCAACATTCGTGAGGCCATCGCTGTGCTGACTTGACAGGCGGGGCGTGAAGTTCAGGCAGGCGTCATTGGGAGCGGCCTGGCTGACCATGGATGGGGCTTGGGCCAACGTACATAGGCCCTCATCCTGATATTTGCAGTTCTGTGTGCATGGGATGAAGCTCATAGGGATCACCTCAAAGCTTTGGAATATGATAGAGCCAAGGCGAAGCGTACTTAAATAGAAAGGGAGGTGCTGATCGGCACGCATACTCAACTCAACAAAATAAAAATTTTGTTGAGTTGAGGGGAGGGCAAAATGGGTAAAATCGGCTTTCTGGCTGTTTGGGCTCGGTCAGCGCCGCTATGGCTTTGGCTGACCCTGCGCAGCATCCACAAGGCATTTTGCGTCTGGTTTCTTTCAGACTGTGTTGTTGTTGTCTGCCGTTTAGTCTGCCCAACTGTTTTCCTCTTATGAATGTGCCGCTCACTACTATGGTAGATTATCGTACGGAGGCTCCTCCGATCCTGCGGGATTTTCTGGCCTACCACGAGACGATCCAAGGTC
>JAIEFH010000261.1 GCA_029067025.1 Oscillospiraceae bacterium
GGGCAGGGGGGCCTCCTCCTGACAGCCCAGCAGGGTCAGCCCCAGGCAGACCGCCAACAGCAGGGCGAAAAACCGCCTCATAAAAGCTGGATGGCCGCGGCCATGGAGCCCCGGCTGGTACCCAGCTTCCGGTGGCTCCAGAATTTGTCCGGATTGCAGGAGGTGCACATATGGCTCACGGCGATGTGATCCGGGTCCAGCCCCGCCTGCTCCAGCCGCATGGCGTTGATGTTTTTCAAATCCACCGCAAACTTGCCGTTCTCCTTGATCTTGATGTGGTGGAGGACCGCGGTGGACAGGGCAGCGGTCATGGCGTTGGGCACGTCCTCGTGGGTCTCGAAGCAGTCCGGGCCGATACCCGGGCCGATGGCGGCCAGGATGTCCTCCGAACGGCAGCCGTACACGTCCACCATCCGCTCCACGGCGGTGGAGGCGATGCCGGCGGCGGTACCCCGCCAGCCCGCGTGGACGGCGGCGATCACCCGCCGCACCGGGTCATAAAAGAGGATGGGGATGCAGTCGGCGGAGTAGACCACCAGCGCCACCCCGGGCAGATCGGTCATCAGCCCGTCCGCCTCGTAGCCCGGCCTGTCATAGGGGTCGGCCTTCACGTCGGCGGTGGTGACACAGCGCACCATCCCGCCGTGAACCTGATTGGTCGTGGCAATCCGCTTCCCGTCCGCGCCGATGGCGGCAAAAAAGCGGCGGTAGTTCTCCCGGACATGATCCGGGTCGTCCCCCCGGCTGACGCCCAGGTTGAGGGATTCCCACATCCCCTCCGACACGCCGCCCAGGCGGGTGGAAAATCCGTGGGCTGCTCCCCCGGCATTGTCAATGCCGTCGGCGCCGAAGAAGGTCACGCTGTTACGGGTGCGTTCAGTCAGTTCCATTTGCATACTCCTCTCGCAGCAGGCCATACCAATGAATATCCTTCCAGTTCCCGTCCCTGCCCAGTCCGTGCCGGCGGAAGGTCCCCTCCCGCCGCAGCCCCAACCGCTCCAGCAGCGGGACGGCCCGGACGGTATCCTCCGTCTGGGCGATCACCTTGTGGGCGTCCAGTACGGTAAACGCGTGGTTCAGCAGGGCCTCGCTGGCCTCCCGGGCCAGGCCGCGCCCCCAGCAGTCCCGGCGGAACACCCAGCCCAGCTCGTAGATGCCGGGGGCGTCCACCTGGTTAAACAGCACATAGCCCACCAGTCCAACCTCCCGCAGTTGGGCGGCGAAGGCCCCCGGCGGCGTGCGCGCCACGCAGAAGGAGCGCAGAAACTCCTCCGTCTCCCGCTGGGTCATGGGCGCCATGTGCTCCATGGCCTCCTCGTCCCGGAAAATGTCCCACAGGGCGGGGAGGTCGTCCATGGTAAAGTCCCGGACGATCAGCCGGTCTGTCTCCAGGCGCATTGGCTCACGCGTCCTTATGATACTCCGCGCAGGTGCACTTCTTCCACTTCAGCCCGCTGCCGCAGGGGCAGGGGTCGTTGCGGCCGATTTTGGCCACCTTCTTCACCGGCTGCTTCTTCACGGTGCCGTCGGTGCCGCCGGACTGGCCGGTGATCTTGGCCACCCGCTCCCGCTTAATCTCCTCGTTGGTCTTGACGCGCACGGTGAACAGGCGGCGCACCGTCTCCTCCTGGATGGCGGCGATCATCTGCTCGAACATATCGAAGCCTTCCCGCTTGTACTCCACCACCGGGTCGGACTGGCCGTAGGCCCGCAGGCCGATGCCCTGGCGCAGCTCGGTCATGGCGTCGATGTGGTCCATCCAGTACTCGTCCACCACCCGCAGCAGGATGACCCGCTCCAGCTCCCGCATGGCGGATTTGCCCGGTTCCATCCGGCCCGCCATGGCCTGCTCGATGACCTGCTCCCGCTGGGCGTAGTTCTGCCTGGCGGTCTCCAGCAGCTCGTCGGACAGCTTGGCCGGGGGCGTGCTGTCCGCCTCCTGGCAGAAGCGCTCCAACTGCCTGGGGGTGAACACCGACCCGGACAGGTGGGCGGTGGCGGCTTTGAAGTCCTCCCCGCTGAGACGGGCCTGCTCGCCCGCGTGGCCGGACACCAGGTTGGCCACGGTGCCGGTCAGCATATTCTCGATGGCGGCGTGGATGTCCTCGCCGTCCAGCACCTGGCGGCGCTGCTTGTAGATGACCTCGCGCTGGGTGTTCATCACGTCGTCGTACTCCAGCACGTTCTTACGGGTCTGGAAGTTCCGGGATTCCACCTGCTTCTGGGCGTTCTCAATGGCGCCGGACAGCATCTTCTGGTCCAGCGGGGTGTCGTCGTCCACGCCCAGGCGCTCCATCATGCCCTGGATGCGCTCGGAACCGAACAGCCGGAGGATGTCGTCCTCCAGGGACAGGAAGAACCGGCTCTCGCCCGGGTCGCCCTGACGGCCGGCGCGGCCCCGGAGCTGGTTGTCGATGCGGCGGGACTCGTGGCGCTCGGTGCCCAGGATGTAGAGGCCGCCGGCCTCCCGAACCCGATCCGCCTCCTCGCGGATCTCCTCTTTGAACTTGGCCTCCGTCTCGGCAAAGAGCTTCCGGGCGTCCAGAATCTCCTGGTCGTCCGTCTCCGCGTGGCCGGTGGCCTCGGCCAGCAGCTCGTCGCTCATGCCCTTGCGGCGCAGCTCCGCCTTGGCCATGAACTCGGCGTTGCCGCCCAGCATGATGTCGGTGCCGCGGCCCGCCATGTTGGTGGCCACGGTGACCGCCCCGAACCGGCCCGCCTGGGCCACGATCTCCGCTTCCTTCTCGTGATGTTTGGCGTTCAGCACGTTGTGCTTGATGCCCGCTCTCGTCAGCATTTTGCTGACGAGTTCGGAAATCTCGATGGACACGGTGCCCACCAGCACGGGCTGGCCCTTGGCGTGGCAGGCCTTGATCTGCTCCACCACGGCGCGGTACTTGCCCGCCTGGGTCTTGTACACCAGATCGGACTGATCCACACGGGCCAGGGGCCGGTTGGTGGGGATCTCCACGATGTCCAGGTTGTAGATGGTGCCGAACTCCTCCTCCTCGGTCATGGCGGTACCCGTCATGCCGGACAGCTTGTCGTACAGGCGGAAGTAGTTCTGGAAGGTGATGGTGGCCAGGGTCTTGGACTCCCGGGCCACGGTGACGTGCTCCTTGGCCTCGATGGCCTGGTGCAGGCCCTCGTTGTACCGCCGGCCGTACATCAGGCGGCCGGTGAACTCGTCCACGATGATGACCTCGCCGTCCTTCACCACGTAGTCGATGTCCCGCTTCATCACGCCCCGGGCCTTGATGGCCTGGTTGATGTGGTGGGACAGGGTGGTGTTCTCCGGGTCGGACAGGTTCTCGATGTTGAACGCCTGCTCCGCCTTCTCAATGCCCCTGGCAGTGAGGGTGGCGGTGCGGGCCTTTTCGTCCACGATGTAGTCCGCGTCGTCGCTGGTGTCCTCTTCCTCCTTGGCGTCCACCGTCTTGACCCGCTTGCACTTCAGCCGGGCCACGAAGTTGTCCGCCAGCTGGTAGAGCTGGGTGGATTGCTCGCCCTGGCCGGAGATGATCAGCGGGGTGCGGGCCTCGTCGATGAGGATGGAGTCCACCTCGTCCACGATGGCGAACACATGGCCACGCTGCACCAGCTCGCTGGAATAGATGGCCATGTTGTCCCGGAGGTAGTCGAAGCCGAACTCGTTGTTGGTGCCATAGGTGATGTCGGCGGCGTAGGCCCGCTGCTTGTCCGCCTTGTCCACCCCGTGGATGACCAGGCCCACGGACAGGCCCAGGAACTTGTAGAGCTTGCCCATCCACTCGCTCTGGTACTTGGCCAGGTAGTCGTTGACGGTGATGACGTGGACGCCCTTCCCGGTCAGTGCGTTGAGGTAGGCGGGCAGGGTGGCCACCAGGGTTTTGCCTTCACCGGTCTTCATCTCGGCGATGCGGCCCTGGTGGAGGATGATGCCGCCGATGAGCTGCACCCGGAAGGGCCGCTGGCCCAGCACCCGGATGGCGGCCTCCCGCACGGTGGCAAAGGCCTCGGGCAGGATGTCGTCCAGGGTCTCCCCCTGGGCCAGGCGGGCTTTGAACTCGTCGGTCTTGGCCCGCAGCTCCCTGTCACTGAGGGCGTGGTACTCGTCCTCCAGCGCCTCGATCTTGTCCACCGTGGCGGTGAGCGCCTTGACCTCCCGCTGGGAGCGGGTGCCGAACACTTTTGAAAACAGACCCATAGCTTGTGTGTCCTTTCTTTTCTGAACGTTTATAATCAATCGCAGTATGCAGTCGCACTACGCCTGTTCGCGACGCGCGGTTTCGCTCCGACTCGGCCTGGTCTTCGGCCCGCTGCGCGAGCCTGCGCTCGGCCTCGCTCCGTTCCATCCGCGCTGCTCACGACGGCTCCGTAGCCTAAAAGTATACCACAACCCCCGGGCAGAAAAAAGAGGAAATTGTAAATAATAATGTGGGCTGGAAAAGCCTGGTTTGTTGTGGTACAATGTTAGAAAACCGTTTATGAGAAAGGAGCTGCCCCCATGCCCCATCTTGCCCAAGTCATTCGCCCCCATATCGAGTCGGGCCGCCGGGTCATCGCAATCAGCGACATACACGGCAACCTGCCCTTTCTGAAGGGCGTGCTGGAACAGGTCGGGTTTACCCAGTCCGACGTGCTCATCATCGTGGGCGACCTGCTGGAAAAGGGGAGGGACAGTCTGGCCACCCTGCGGTATGTGCTGGAGCTGCAAAAGACCCACACCGTCTACCCCCTGTGCGGCAACTGCGACGACATCGCCCAGGCATTCCTGGAAAATCGTCCGGGCATCGACAAAGCGGTGTGGCCCATTCTAAGCTACTGGCGGGATCGGGCCCTGCTGCTCCAGATGGCGGCGGAAGCCGGGCTCCCCTTCCCGGAGAGCGTGGACGATATGCCCGCCCTGCGCGCCGCCCTGCTTGACCGCTTCTCGGAGGAGACGGGCTTCCTGCTGAACCTGCCCACCATCCTGGAGGCGGGGAACTTCCTCTTTGTCCACGGCGGCGTCCCCCGGGAGGACCGGCTGGAGGAATTGGAAGCCTACCCCTGCATGAAAAACGACGACTTCCTGAGCCAGGGTCACAGCTTCCGCAAGTGGGTGGTGGTGGGTCACTGGCCCGTGACGCTGTACAACCCCCACATCCAGCGCTCCGTCCCTCTCATTGACGATCAACGGCATATCATCTCCATCGACGGCGGCTGCGTCCTCAAAGTGGACGGGCAACTCAACGCACTCATCATCCCGGACGTGTACGGGGACACGCTGGATTATACCTGGTACGACGATCTGCCCACCGTCACCGCCCTGGATGCTCAGGAAGCGTCCCCCGACCCGCTGAACATCCGCTGGTCGGACAGCGAGGTGGAGGTGCTGGCCGAAGAGGGGGACTGCGCCCTGATCCGCCACCCCGCCTCTGGCCGGGAGCTGTGGCTGCCCCGGGACTTCGTCAGCGTCTGGCGGGACGGAAAGACCCACACTGAGGACGCCACCGACTACCGCCTGCCCGTCTCGACCGGGGATACCCTGTCCCTGGTGCGCAAGATCCAGCGGGGCTGCCTGGTAAAGAAGGATGGGATAACAGGCTGGTATCATGGCGGGATAAAATACAAAGCGGAATAGATATTGCCCCCAGCGTGCCGGAGAACCCATCCGGCACGCTGTTTTTCCGCCTGTTTCATCCAGGACGATTACAAAACGGAAGCGGAAACTCTTTGCTGGTTACAATTGGTTTACAATGTAGCACTCCCCATTGACTTTCGACAAAATTCGACCTATACTGAGTTCCAGCCAATGAGAGCAGGGGAGGAGCCTACATGGAGCACATCATCGACCACAACACCCATGCGGACGAGACGGAGGACGCCGTCCCATCCACAAGCGATACCCAGTGCGGAGCGCCGCCCGCCCGGACCATTTTCAAACCCCTGTTTTTCGCCGCCCTGGCCCTGGCCGTGGCGCTGGGGGGACTGGCGGCTTTCTTCTATACCTGCTCCATGGAGCACGAACGCAACACCGCCCTGCTGAACGCGAGCAAAGACTTTATGCGTCAGCAGCTGGGACAGGCGCAATCCGACCTGGCGGCGGCCCAGGACGCGCTGGCCCAGCGGGATGCGGAGCTGGCCCAGGCCCAGGACACCATCGACTTTTTGGCGGAGTACTCTGTGGCCGCCCCGGACGGCACGGTGCCCGAGTACACCCAGCTCTACCCCGACTTCTATGCCCCGGAATGGACGGGGGAGGCGGTCACCGGCGGGAAGGTGTGCTGCCTCACCTTTGACGACGGCCCCTCCGCCAACACAGACCGGGTGCTGGACACCCTGAATCGGTACGGCGTCAAGGGCACCTTCTTTATCGTGGGCAGCACGTCCACGGGCGCGGCCAGCCAGCAGCGGATGCGCGACATTGTGGCCGGCGGCCACACCCTGGCCATGCACAGCTGGAGCCATGACTACAAAAAAGTATACGCCTCGGTGGAGGCGTTTTTGGACGAATTTTACCGCCTGTACCAGTGGATTTACGAGGTCACCGGCGTGTACCCGTCGGTGTACCGCTTCCCCGGCGGCAGCATCAACGGCTATGACCGGGGGGTGTACCAGGAGATCATCGCGGAGATGACCCGCCGGGGCTTCGTCTACTTCGACTGGAACGCCTCCGCCCAGGACGCCACCGTCACCCCCCGTCCCGCCGCCAGCATCGCCGCCGACTGCCTGCGGGGGATCGGCCGGGATCTGGTGGTGGTCCTCACCCATGACAGCGCCGCCCGGGGCACCACCGCGGACGCCCTGCCCGCCATCATCGAGGGGTATCAGGCGGCTGGGTATACCTTCTCCGCCCTCCATCCCGGGGTCACGCCGGTGACCATGGGCTATCCCAAGATCCGCTGACAACAGCCCGCCGGACGCCTTCCGGGGCGTCCGCGCGGGCTTTCCCCGTCCATTTTATATTAGCGTGGCGTTTTTTGGGCGGTGTACCTTGTACAGGATAGCAAAAAGGCGCAAAACGGGAAATTTTTCTTTACAAATTGGCTAAACTATGATATGCTTTGGCAGAACGTCCAAAGGACGCCGCCCGCCTGCTTAGTTTTGGGGCAAAGCCCGCTCACCGCGGGGCTTTCACCCGCCCATGACCCAGCGGCAGGGCAATCAAAAAGAAAGGTGGAACTACCCATGATTCGTAAGGATCAAAAGACCTCTGTCATCGAGGCCAACCGCACCCACGAGACCGACACCGGCTCCCCCGAGGTGCAGATCGCCATTCTCACCGCCCGCATCCAGGAGCTGACCGAGCACCTGCGCGTGCACATCCACGACAACCACAGCCGCCGCGGCCTGTACAAGATGATCGGTAAGCGCCGCAAGCTGCTGGACTACCTGGCGAAGAAGGACATTGAGCGCTACCGCGCCATCATCTCCAAGCTGGGTATCCGTAAGTAAAGTTTTGAGAAGGGCGGCGCGCCCCGCGCCGCCCTTCCCGCATATCTCATCCGCCCACGGAACCGCCGCTTTTAGCAGTTGAACATGGGTCCTGCCAACAGGTGGGGCTTATGTTCAAGTGCTAAAGGGTGCCGGTTCCAACGTCACATTTACAAATCGAAAGGAGCACACCCAAATGTCAACTGTCATTACCCACAAGCAGTTTGCCAACGAAAAGACCTGGTCCATGGATCTGTGCGGCCGTCCGCTGAAGATCCAGATGGGCAAGGTGGCCGAGCTGGCCACCGCCTCCGCCATGGTCACCTACGGTGAGACCACCGTGCTGGTGGCCGTCACCGTGGCCCCCCGTCCCCGGGACGGCGTGGACTTCTTCCCCCTGTCCGTGGACTTCGAGGAGAAGCTGTACGCCGTGGGCCGCATCCCCGGCTCCTTCATGCGCCGTGAGGGCCAGCCCTCCCTGCCCGCCGTGCTGGCCAGCCGGGTCATCGACCGCTCCATCCGCCCCCTGTTCCCCTACGACTTCCGCAACGACGTGGTGTGCACCGCCACCGTCATGAGCGTGGATCGTGACTGCTCCCCCGAGGTCACCGCCATGATCGGCGTGTCCGCCTGCCTGGCCGTGTCCTGCATCCCCTGGGCCGGCCCCATCGGCTGCCTGGAGATGGGCTATGTGGACGGCCAGATCGTCTACAACCCCACCCAGGAGCAGAAGCACGACTCCCAGCTTGATTTGACCGTGGCTGCCACCGCGGGCAAGGTCATCATGATCGAGGCGGGCGCCAAGGAGCTGCCCGATGCCATCATGTATGACGCCATCGTCAAGGCCCACGAGGAGATCCAGAAGCAGGTGGCCCTCATCAACCAGATGGTTTCTGAGATCGGCAAGGAAAAGATGACCTACGACCACGCCGCCTTTGACCAGGAGCTGTTCGACAAGATCACCGCCGACTTCATGGACGAGGCTAAGGCCGCCATGGACACCGACGACAAGAACGTCCGCGAGGACCGCTGGAACGCCATGATCGAGAAGTGGCACGAGAAGTACCTGGAAGATCACCCCGACATGGATCAGTTCCTGGAGGAGATCACCTACAAGTTCCAGAAGAAGATCGTCAAGGCCTGGCTGCTGGAAGGCCACCGTGTGGACGGCCGCGCCAAGAACGAGATCCGTCCCCTGGCCGCCGAGGTGGGCGTGCTGCCCCGGGTCCACGGCTCCGGCCTGTTCACCCGCGGCCAGACCCAGGTGCTGTCCATCTGCACCCTGAACACCCTCTCCGCCGCCCAGAAGCTGGACACCATCTGGGAAGAGGAAGAGAAGCGGTATATGCACCACTACAACTTCCCCGCCTACTCCACCGGCGAGGCCCGCGCCGCCCGCTCCACCAACCGCCGGGAGAAGGGCCACGGCGCTCTGGCCGAGCGCGCCCTGGAGCCCGTCATCCCCTCTGTAGAGGACTTCCCCTACGCCATCCGCGTGGTATCTGAGGTTCTCTCCTCCAACGGCTCCACCTCCCAGGGCTCCATCTGCGGCTCCACCCTGGCCCTGATGGACGCCGGCGTGCCCATCTCCGCCCCCGTGGCCGGCATCTCCTGCGGCCTCATCCAGGACGACGACGGCGGCTTCACCACCTTCATCGACATCCAGGGCGTGGAGGACTTCCACGGCGAGATGGACTTCAAGGTGGCGGGCACCAAGAAGGGCATCACCGCCATCCAGATGGACATCAAGAACGACGGCCTGTCCCACGCCATTATCAAGGAGGCGCTGGACATCACCCGCGACGCCCGCTTCGCCATTCTGGACGAGATCATGCTGCCCTGCATCTCCGCTCCCCGGCCCGAGGTGAACAAGTACGCCCCCAAGATGATGAGCCTGAAGATCGACCCGGACAAGATCCGCGAGGTCATCGGCAAGGGCGGCTCCGTGATCCAGAAGATCACCGCCGAGTCCGGCGCGCAGATCGACATTGAGGACGACGGCACCATCCACATCGCCTCCCCCAACGCCGAGTCCTGCGCCATCGCCAAGAAGATGATCGACACCATCGTGTTCGTCCCCGAGGTGGGTTCGCTGTACTACGGCAAGGTGGTGCGCATCCTCCAGTTCGGCGCCTTCGTGGAGCTGGCCCCCGGCAAGGACGGCATGGTGCACATCTCCAAGCTGGCCAACCACCGGGTGGCCAAGGTGGAGGACGTGATCAATATCGGCGATATGATCTGGGTCAAGGTCACCGACATCGACGAGAAGGGCCGGGTCAACCTGTCCTACAAGGATGCCCTCCGGGAAATCGAGGAGAAGAAGGCCAAGGGCGAGCCCATCAAGTAAAAAACATTGAAACAAGGGGCGGCTTATGGCCGCCCCTTCAGTCTACCGCGTGGCAGAAAAGCAGGCCCCCGGAGGGCCGCGGAAGCACGCTCTCAAAAAATTTTTGAAAATAGCCTTGACAGCAAGTGACTATTGTAGTAGTATTCTCTCAGGGTTTACTATTGCAATAGTCATTTTGCGTCTCCCCGGAGCGCAAGAGGAGGTCATATCCATGGAAAAACTGTTTGACTCTGAGCTGAAGGTGATGGAACCGCTGTGGGCGGACGGGCCGCAGTCCGCCGGCGAGCTGGCGAAAAAGCTGGCCGCGTCCGCCGGGTGGAACCGCAACACCACCTATACCGTCATCAAGAAGCTGGTGGACAAGGGGGCTGTGTCCCGGTCTGATCCGGGCTTTGTGTGCGCCCCGCTGGTCACCCGCGAGGAGGTTCAGCGGCTGGAGACAGACAGCCTCATTACCCGGCTGTTCGGCGGCTCCAAGGCCCAGTTCCTCTCCGCCTTCCTCAGCGAAAAAGACCTGACCCCGGCGGAGGCCGACCAACTGCGGGAGTTGATCAAACATTGGGAGTGAGGTGAGCGGCATGACACAATTACTGCAAAACGCTGTTTACGGCACGGCGCTGATCCTGGCCGTAGCCATCCTGCGCCGGGTGCTGAAAGACCGCCTGGTGCCAGGGGCCTGGCTGGCCCTGTGGGCGGTGTGCCTGTTCCGCCTGCTCACCCCCGCCGCCCCGGAGAGCGTACTGTCCCTGTGGGGGTTCTTCCGGCCCCGGCAGGTCCCCGCCGTATCCGCGCCCGCACCCATGCCCGCGCCTGCTGCCGATGCGCCACAGTTATACACTCCTGCCCAGGCTGGCCCCAGCCCCACAGTCCCGGCCATTACCTGGGAAACGGCGCTTCTCGCGGTGTGGCTGGTGGTTGGCGCCGCGCTGACGGTTCGGTACGCGCTGAACTGGCGGCGCACCCGGCGGGCGGTGGCCTGCGCCATCCCCGTAGGGCGGGGCGACCCCCGGTATCTGCCCCTGCCCCGCTGCGCCCGCCTGCGGGAGGGCCCCATGGAGGGCGCGCCGCTGACCTTTGGCGTGGTGCGGCCCACGGTGGTGCTGTCCCCCGGCCTGGAGGGGGGCGCGCTGGGCTGCGTCCTGGCCCACGAGGGCGTCCACGCCTCCCGGCGCGACAACCTGTGGCACTATGCCATGGCTGCCGCCCTCATCGTTCACTGGTGGAATCCGGCGGTGTGGCTGATGGCCCGCCTCCTGCGGCGGGACATCGAGCTGTCCTGCGACCGGGCGGCGGTGAAAAAGCTGGGCGCGGACCGGCGAGCGGAGTACGCTAACGCCCTTGTATCAATGGCGACCCAGGAGAGCGGCCCCGCCTTCTGCCAGACGTTCGGCCGGAAAGCGGCCGAAGAAAGGATATTATCTGTAATGAAATTCAAGAAAACCTCTATGATCGGGGTGGTTTTGTCCCTGGCCCTGGTGCTGGCCGTCACGGTGGCCTTTGCCAGTGCGCCCAAGACCCCCACCGATACCGTGGTGTACCACGGACAGACTTACAACCGCGCCGACTTATCCCAGGAAACGCTGGACTGGCTGGACTGGTATCTCGCCCTGCCGGAGGAAGAACAGCTTGCCATCAGCATGGTGCCGCCGGAGCTGATTCCCGGCCTGACCCAGGCCAATTACGATATGCCCGCCGCAGGCGAGGATCAGCCCACCTATGTGGATCCGGACGGCGCCGTTGATCCCAGCCTCCGTGAGGCGCTTGAGGCAGCGTGGTATGACCAATTTCAAGCCGCGGTCAAAGATGCTCTAGACGAGAGCAAAGCAGTCAACGACTATGACGTCCGGTTCCCCGCTGACGCGATCGGCGGGGCAGATTCCGCCACCGGCATCTTCACAACCGACCCCGTCCCCTCCGCCGAGCCCGCCAGGGGCTTCGACGACTACACCATCGTTGGCATGGATGAAAATGGCTATCCCGTGGACGAGCAGGGCAACAGCCTGGTGTTTGATGAGAACGGCGAACTGTTCATGAAGATCAAAGCAGGATACGGCCCCTGCATCAAAGAGGACTGTCCTATCACCGAAGCGCATTACCACATGGACGGCCAGGTCGTCCCCTCCCCAAAGTCCAACGCCCCGACTCCCGTTTTTGAGCCTGACGTCGGCACCGCACCCATGCGAGCCCCCTATTGCCCGATCTGTACGGATACCCGTCTGCACCTGCATGTGGACGGCCAAACCATCCCACTGGCCGACCCCTGCCCGGTGGAGGGCTGCACCATCACGGGCAACCACCTTCACGGCGACGTGTGTTATTCCTGCAACGGGGCCGGCCACGGCGGCGGACACTGTGACGGGAGCTGTTACACCTATAACACACTTCCCGAATATGCCCCCAGCAGCACCAGCGGCCACCACGGAAACGGCCACCATTAAGCAGCCAAGGCCCCCGGCGTGAGCCGGGGGCCTTTCACAACTTTACGGCAAATTTAACTCCTCAATTACCCCTCGTAATTGATCGGCGGAGGCATGGAGGGCCTCCCGCTCGTTGTCCGCCAGGGGAATCTCCAAAATCTGCTCCACCCCCCGGCGGCCCACGATGGACGGGATGGACAGCGCCAGATCCCGCAGGCCGTCATACTGCCCGCCCAGCACCACCGACACGGGCAGGATGGCCCGCTCGTCCTTCATGATGCACTCCGCGATCCGGGCCACCGCCATGGCGATGCCGTAGTAGGTGGCGCCCTTGCGCTTGATGATCTCGTAAGCGCTGTCCCGCACGTCCTCGTAGATCTTCTCCCGGGCCTCCTGGTGTTCCGTCCGCCCCCGCATTTCGCAGAAATCGTCCAACGGCACCCCGGACACGTTGGCCCCGCTCCACACTGCCAGCTCGCTGTCCCCGTGCTCGCCCACGATGACGGCGTGGATGGAGCGGCTGTCCACGTTCAAATGCTCCCCCAGCAGATAGCGCAGGCGGGCCGAGTCCAGCACCGTCCCGGAGCCCATCACCCGGTGGGCGGGATAGCCGGAGATACGGAAGGCAGCGTAGGTCAGCACGTCCACCGGGTTGGACACGATGAGCAGGATGCCCTCAAAGGGCCGGGCGGTGATTTGCGGGATGATGGAGTTGAGGATGGACACGTTCTGGCCGATAAGCTCCAGGCGAGTCTGTCCCGGCTTCTGGTTGGCCCCGGCGGTGATGACGATGAGGGCGCAGTCGCTGAGGTCGTCGTAGGTGCCGGCGTACACGTCCATGGCGGCGATATAGGGCAGGCCGTGGCTTAAGTCCATGGCCTCGCCCTCGGCCTTGTCCTGGTTGGCGTCGATGAGCACCAGCTCGGAGAACAACCCCCGCTGGATGAGACTGAAGGCGCAGGCGGAGCCCACAAACCCACAGCCGATGACGGCGGCCTTGCGGTGATTGAGCATAAGAAAAACCCCTTCCGTTTTTGGGATTAGTGTGCCCGGAAGGGGAGAGGTTATGCGAAAACCTCCCCGGATGGGGAGGTTTTTGTCACGGGCGCCTGCACACGTAATAGCGGAAGGTGTCGTCCTCTCGGACAAAGGTGAAGCCCACCTTTTCCATGACGTGCTGACTGCGCTTGTTTTTCAGCACCGCGTCGGCGTTCACCGTCTCCATGCCCAGCACATCAAAGGCATAGTCCAGGGCCAGCCGCTCGGCGGCGGTGCCGATGCCCCGGTTTTTCACCCGGTCGTTTTGCAGGTGCATCCCCAGGGAGCACTGCTTCTTCTCCCGGTCGATGTGCTTAAGGATGACCTCCCCCACGGGCGCGCCGCCCAGCATGACGAAAAGCGCGGCGCGGTCAGGGGCCTGCTGTCTCTCAAAATACTGATCTACCTTCTCCGGCGTGTATTCATAGGGGGTGAAGCGGCTCATATCCATGAAGATATCCGGGTCGTTCTGAAAGCCGCGAAAATACTCATGGCACAGCGGACGGGTCATAGGCGCGAGGGTGATGTCCATGTTATGCTCCTTTTCTGCCAGAACGCAGTACCAGTCGGCGTCCTCCGGATCCCCCTCCGCAAAGGCGGGGAAGCAGAACTGTTTTATGTCCCGGTAGCCCAGCTTTGCCAGACCGTCCAGCAGAAGCTGCCGGGGGATAGGGTGGTAGTGTTCCTCAAACTTTTCCTTCTGGAATATCTTGTTGTCCCGCTCGAAGGTGTACAGCAGATTGAAGGTCATGGAGCCGTCTGGATTGTAGTCCCACACCTGCACCAGATTCACCCGGTCCCCGTCATGGAAGAAGGGGTTGTAAAGGTAAAACCGTTGCCGGTTCTGGAGGATGCGATCCCAGTTGCGGGTATCAAAATAGAGGTATCCGCCCTCCTTTACCAGCCCATCCATCTGCGCCAGCACACCGGGCACCTCGTCATTGGTGACGTAGGCCAGGGAGTTGCCCGTGCTGGCCACGCAGTCGAAGGTTTTGCCCGCCCAGCAGGACAGGTCTCGGAAGTCGCTTTGCCGCAGGTCGACGGAATATCCCCGGCCCTCCGCTTTTTTGCGGCAGCCGTCCAGCATGGCCTGGCTCAAGTCGGAGCCGGACAGCTCTACCCCCAACTCGGCCAATGGCAGGGTGACGCCCCCGGAGCCGATGCTCACATCCAGCAGGGAACTCACCCCGGCGCCGTCCAGCACCCGCTCCCAGTGGCGCTTATAGACGTCGAAGCGCTCCTCGTTTTCAATCAGGTCGTAGATATCCGCCCTGTCATATACGGTTGCCATGTTGATCTCTCCTTTTCCTCATTGCAGCCCATAGCGTTTCAAAACCGCGTTGAACCACTCCGGCGGGGGGGCCTCCACCGTCATGCGCTCCCCGGTGGACGGGTGGGTAAAGGTGAGCTGGGCGGCGTGGAGGCACTGGCCCGCCAGACCGGGCACGGGCTTTTTCGCCCCATACACCACGTCCCCCAGCAGGGGGTGGCCCAGATACGCCATGTGGACGCGGATCTGGTGGGTGCGGCCCGTCTCCAGGCGGCAGGTGATGTGGGAATGGCTGTTCTGGGCATCCACCACCTGCCAGTGGGTCACTGCCTCCCGTCCGTCGGGGCACACCGCCATGCGCTTGCGGTCAGCGGGGTGCCGCCCGATGGGGGCGGAGACGGTGCCGCTGTCCTCCCGGAAGGTGCCCACCGCCACCCCGTGGTACAGCCGGAACAGGGAGTGGTCCTGCAATTGAGCGGCCAGGGACAGATGGGCTTTGTCATTTTTCGCCGCGATGAGCAGGCCGGAGGTGTCCCGGTCGATGCGGTGGACGATGCCGGGGCGCAGCTCCCCGTTGATTCCCGAGAGGGAATTCTTGCAGTGATATAACAGCGCGTTGACAAGTGTGCCGTCCGGGTGGCCGGGAGCGGGGTGAACCACTAACCCTACCGGCTTGTTCACCACGATGACGTCGCCGTCCTCATACACCACATCCAGCGGGATGTCCTGGGGGATCAGGTCGATGGGCTCGGGCTGGGGCGGGGAGATGAGCAGCTCGTCCCCCGGCTGGAGCCTGGCGTTCTTTTTCAGCGGCTTGCCGTTTTGGGTGACGCGGCCCTCCTCCAGCCAGCGCTGGGCGGCGGAGCGGGTGAGGCCGTCCAGCGCGGCGGCCAGCACCGCGTCCGCCCGGCCCGGCTCACTGACCGTCAGGGGGAAGCTGATCGGCTCCATCCGGTTCGCCCTCCTTTTTCCCGTCCTTGCCCACGTACAGCCATACGTACAAAAACAGCAGGGGCACGCCGATGGTGATGCAGCAATCGGCCACATTGAACACGGCGAAGTCCATGAAGGTGGTCTGGAACATATCGGTGACACAGCCGAACACCGCCCGGTCAATGAGGTTGCCCACTCCCCCCGCCAGCACCAGGGCGGCGGACCACAGCCCCAGCCGGTTTTTGAAGAACCCCTTCACGATGAGCCAGCACATGACCAGCACCACCACCGCCGAGGTCAGAGTGAGCAGCCAGGTATGCCGGCGCAGGATGGAGAAAGCCGCGCCGGTGTTCTGGACATAGGTCAGGTCAAGGAGGAAGGGGATAAAGCGGACAGACCCGCCCAAGGGGATGTTGGCGCGAACCAGGTATTTGACGATTTGGTCGATAACCACCAGGGCGGCGGCGAGGATGGCGTAAAACATGAGATCAGCCTTTCTTTTCGTCAATTGTGATGCCGAGTTCCCGGCACTTTTCCAGCGCCAGGTCGTGATTTTGCTTTGCCGCCTGTTGATACCAGTATTTCGCTTGGTTCAGGTCGGTTCCAGTTCCGATTCCTTCCTCATAGAAAAAGGCAAGGTTATACTGGCCGTCCCGATCCCCGTGTTCGGCAGCTTTTTTCGTCCACTCAAACGCTTTGGGCAGGTCTTTCTCCACACCTAAGCCATCATAATAGAAATATCCCACCTGGCATTCCGCCAGCGGATATCCGCCCTCGGCCAGCGCCAAATGACCCGCAAAGCATTCTTCGTATTGCTTTGTTTTGAAATATTCCTCAATCAGGCGGTTGCACTCGTCAAATTCTTTGCACGGCTTATAATAGCCCATATTTATCACTGCCTCTCTAAGCGAATGATTTCACAGCCACTGGATAAACGCGGTCTTATCGGTGCAGTTATAACCGGCGTGGGCATAGAAATCCAGCGTCTTTTGCTCTTTTGAGCCGGTCATAAGCATTATTTTAAAGCAATCCCGCTGCTCCGCCAAGGATTTTGCGTAATCCAGGCACTGGGTGGCATAGCCCTTCCCCCTGTATCCCGAGTGTGTGACCACATTCTCCACAAGGGCATAGGGCCGCACATTCCGGGTCAGGTTGGGGATGATGACGCAGACGCAGGAGGCGACAATTTTTCCGTCCACCTCGTTGACGATCAGGTGGTGGTTTTCGTCCCGCAGGATCTGCTCCCACACCGCCGCCAGATGTTCCGAAGCCTCCGGCACCGACGTCTCATGAAGGCACAGATACAATTCCAAAAGTTCTTGTAAATCCTCGCGTTTCGCCTCTCGTATCATAACAAGAAACCCCCTCAAACAAAACATAACTGCCAGGGCCGAAACCCTGGCAGTTATTATATCACAGCTTTTCTTATTTGGAAAGGGCCTCGTCGATGGCGCGGGCGGCGGTCTTGCCCGCGCCCATGGCCAGGATGACGGTGGCCGCGCCGGTGACCGCGTCGCCGCCGGCGTACACGTTCTCCCGGCTGGTCAGGCCGTTCTCGTCGGCGATGATGCCGCCCCACTTCTCGGTCTCAAGCCCCTCGGTGGTGGACTTGATGAGCGGGTTGGGGCTGGTGCCTAGGGCCATGATGACGCAGTCCAGCTCGATGTCGAACTGGCTGTCCTCCTTGACGATGGGACGGCGGCGGCCGGAGGCGTCCGGCTCGCCCAGGGTCATCTCCACGCAGCGGATGCCCGCCACGGAGCCGTTCTTGGGGTCGCGGGGGTCGTCCGGGTTGTGGTAGCCCAGGATCTCGGTGGGGTTGGTGAGGGTCTTGAAGATGATGCCCTCCTCCTTGGCGTGCTCCACCTCCTCGGCACGGGCGGGCAGCTCGGCCTCGGAGCGGCGGTAGACAATGTACACCTCCGCGCCCAGCCGCTTGGCGCAGCGGGCCGCGTCCATGGCCACGTTGCCGCCGCCCACCACGGCCACACGGGTGGAGTGCTGGATGGGGGTGTCCGCCCCGTCCTTGTACGCCTTCATCAGGTTGATGCGGGTGAGGAACTCGTTGGCGGAGTACACGCCCTTCAGGTTCTCGCCGGGGATGTTCATGAACTTGGGCAGGCCCGCGCCGGAGCCGATGAACACCGCCTCGAAGCCGAACTCCTCCTTCAGCTCGTCGATGGTGATGGCCCGGCCGATGACCATGTTGGTCTCCACCTTGACGCCCAGCTCCTTGAGGGTGTCCACTTCCTTCTGGACGATGGACTTGGGCAGACGGAACTCGGGGATGCCGTACACCAGCACGCCGCCCGCCAGATGGAGGGCCTCGAACACGGTGACCTCATAGCCCTTCTTGGCCAGGTCGCCGGCGCAGGTCAGGCCCGCCGGGCCGGAGCCGATGACAGCAACTTTATGTCCGTTGGAGGCGGGAGCCACGGCCTTCTCGGTGGCGTTGGCGTTGTGCCAGTCGGCCACGAACCGCTCCAGACGGCCAATGCCCACCGGCTCGTTCTTGATGCCGCGCACGCACTTGGCCTCGCACTGGCTCTCCTGGGGGCACACCCGGCCGCACACGGCGGGCAGGGCGGAGTCCTTGGAGATGATCTGGTAGGCCGCCTCGAAGTCGCCCTCGGCGACCTTCGCGATGAACTCGGGGATGTTGATCTGCACGGGGCAGCCGGACACGCAGGGGCGGTGCTTGCAGTTCAGGCACCGCTGGGCCTCGTCAATGGCCTGCTCCTTGGTGTAGCCCAGGGCCACCTCGTTGAAGTTGCACGCCCGGACCTGGGGGTCCTGGTGGGGCATGGGATTTTTATCTGGTCTCATATTCGGCATTTTACTGTACCTCCTGCTTGAACAGGTTGCAGGCCGCCTCGTGGGCGTGCCGCTCAAAGTCCTTGTACATGGCGCCGCGGGCCATGGCCTCGTCAAAGTCCACCTTGTGGCCGTCGAACTCCGGGCCGTCCACGCAGGCGAACTTGGTCTCACCGCCCACGGACAGGCGGCAGCCGCCACACATGCCGGTGCCGTCGATCATGATGGGGTTCATGGACACCACGGTGGGGATGTCGTACTGGCGGGTCAGCTGGCAGACAAACTTCATCATAATCACCGGGCCGATGGTGATGACGCGGTCGTACTTCGCGCCCGCCTCGATCTGCTCGCGGAGCAGGTCGGTGACCAGGGCCTTCTTGCCGTAGGAGCCATCGTCGGTGCCGATGATCAGGTTGGTGGAGGCGGCCTTAAACTCGTCCTCCAGGATCACCAGATCCTTGTTGCGGAAGCCCACGATGAGATCCACGTGGCACCCCACTTCATGGAGCTTCTTGGCCACGGGGTAGGCGATGGCGGTGCCCACGCCGCCGCCCACCACGGCGACGCGCTTCAGGCCCTCGGTCTCGGTGGCGCGGCCCAGGGGGCCCACGAAGTCCTGGAGGAACTCGCCCTCCTCCTTGTGGTTGAGCTTTTCGGTGGTAGCCCCCACCACCTGGTAGATGATGGTGACGGTGCCGGCCTGGCGGTCGAAGTCGGCGATGGTCAGGGGAATGCGCTCACCCTCCTCGTCCACCCGGAGGATGATGAACTGGCCGGGCTCCGCCTTGCGGGCCACGGCGGGGGCCTCGATCTCCATCAGGGACACGGTGGGATTGAGCACCCGTTTTTTCACGATCCGATACATAGCTTCTCCTCTTTCCTATGGTTTCGATCCATTCCAATCATCAGCGCCCTCGATCATTGCCGGTACGCCATGGGCTGATTGTCAGCATTATAACACTCTTATTCTGATCCGTCAATTTGATTCCGCTGGAAAATGTCCATAAATTGTCCGCAGACACATCAATATACGGGCCGCATGGGCATTTTGCCCTATGCGCATCTTGCATATTTTTGTGAATTATGTCCTTTGAGAAATGTGCAAATTTTCCTTGGGCAAGGCTATTACACGCTCCGCTCCCTGTTCTCCACCAGCGGGGAACTGATCTATATCCCGGTGGACACGGCGGTGGCCATGCGCCCGCTGATCGGCAGCGGCGAGGCGGCTGATTACCTGGAGCTGCTTCCCCAATTGAAGCCCAAGGTATTTTCCTCCAGGAAGCCGGCGGAGCTCGTTGCCCATTACCAGGGACTGCTGGCCTCCTGTGAGTTGACGGACTGCCTGCTTCTCATCAAGGAGATCTACCTCAAGCAGAAGGAACTGAAAAAGCTGGGGCAGGTGGACGCCCGGTATCTGAAAATCGCGGAGCGGCTGGTGTGTGAGGAGTTTGCCGTGGCGCTGGGCACGGGGCCGGATTCGGTCAAGCGGCGCTTGTACGCGGCGATGGATCGGGAGATGGCATCTTAAATAACGCGATGAAAACGGGGCCGCAGGATGATCCTGCGGCCCCGTTTTGTCATGGGGTTTAAGCGCGGTCAACGTATGCGCAGATCAGTTCGGCGGTCTTTTCCGGCCCGATGGAGCTGTCCACGCTCAGCTCGTACTGGTGGGGGTCGCCCCAGTCCCGGCCGGAGATGCTCTTGTAGTAGGCGCCCCGGGCGGCGTCGGACCGGGCAATGCTCTTTTTGCCTTCGGCCTCCGAGTCGCCGTACATCTCCATGACCTTTTTCACCCGGTAGTCGCGGGGCGCGTGGACGAACACCCGCACCACGTTGTCCCGCTCCCTCAGTACGTAGTCCGCCGCCCGGCCCACAATGACGCAGGAGCCCGCGTCGGCGATCATGTTGATGGCCTTATCCTGGGCCGCGATGGCCTGCTGAACCACATTGGTGCTCAGGTACAGATCCCGCATCACCGCGTTCTCATCGGAGTTGATACCGGAAATGAACTCCCGGGCCAGCCCGCTCTCCTGGGCGGCCAGGGCGGTCATCTCCTTATAGTAGCAGGGCACGCCCAGCTTCTCCGCCACCAGCTGGCCCACGCGCTTGCCCGCCGAGCCGTGTTCCCGGGCAATGGTGACGATGACACCGGGGCGGGTAGTTTGGAGCACAGTTTCGGTCTGCCCAACCGGCTGGGCGTCCGCGCCCATGGCCCTCCACACCCGGGCCACCACCACCGCGGTGATGACCATGGCAATGAGGTCGGCCACGGGGGCGGACCACAGGATGCCCATGATCCCCATCCGCATGGGCATGAGGATGGCCAGGACGATGAGCAAGACATCACGCAGAACGGACAGCGGAACCGCCGCCTTGGCGTGGCCGATGGACTGGAGGAACATGGCGCAGGCCTTTTGCAGGCAGGTGAAGATGACCAGGGACAGATAGATGCGCAGGCAGCCGATGGCAAAATTGGTGTACAGCTCGCCGCCGTCGGAGCCGAACATCCGGACAAAGACCAGAGGGACGCTCTCAAACAGCACCGTGGCGACGACGCACACCGTCAGGGTGGACAGCACCACCAGCCTGAAGGTCTCCTTCACCCGGCTGTACAGCCGCGCGCCGTAGTTGTAGCCCATGATGGGCAGGGCCCCGGCGGTGATGCCGCAGGCGATGCTCAGGATGATCTGGAACAGCTTGATGATGACCACGAAAGCGGACAGGGGGATGTCCGGGCCGTACCAAATGGCCAGCACGGCGGTGAGGATCTGCCCCAGCACGGTGGCTACCGCCGCGCCCATCATGCCCCAGCGGAACACAAAGATAAACACGGGATCCAAGATGATGTTGACCACCGCTCCCGCCAGGGTGGAGGCCATGGCAAATTGGGGGCTGCCGTCGGAACGGATGATGGGATTGAGCGCCTGACCGAACATATAGAAGGGGATGCCTAAGGCGATCCAGAAGAAGTATTCCTGGGCCTGGACAAAGGTCTCCTCATTGACCCGCCCGCCAAACATGGTCAGGATGGCGTCCCGGAAGATCAGGTAAACCGCCATGAGCGCCACGCTGACAGTGACGCACAGCAGCACGGCGCTGCCGACGCTCTTGTGGGCGTCCTCCTTGCGGCCGGCGCCCAGGCTGATGCTGACAAAGGCGCAGCAGCCGTCGCCGATCATCACCGCAATGGCCAGCGCCACCACCGTCAGCGGGAACACCACCGTGTTGGCGGCGTTGCCGTAAGCGCCCAAATAATCGGCGTTGGCGATGAAGATTTGATCCACAATGTTATACAGCGCCGCCACCAGCAGGGAGATGACGCAGGGGACGGCGTACTTCACCATCAGCCTGCCGATGGGCTGGGTTTCAAGAAAGGTGTTGGATTTCTGTTCCATGACTGTTTCCTCCTGAACGTGAGAAAGCGCCCGGCTGGGAAGAGCTGGACTTATGCCTTCCCGGCCGCGCGCTTTCTGCTTATTAAATTGTTTTGGGCAATAAAAAAGCAACGTGGGGCAGTCAACCGGAATTACGCGGTGACGCTATACGTTGCAAGGGTGAGTATACCAGACGAAACGCAAAAAAGTCAAGGCCCGTTTCAAAAATTTTTTGAGGTACCTTGGCAGGTGCGAGGGAAGCGGCAAGCGGCCTGACCGATGTTGATACAGGCATACACCGCTTTGGCGTTCCGCGCCGATCAGCACGGCGTCCGCCCGCTCAAGCGTCCGCTTCAGCCGCTCGGTCTGGGCCGAGGAGGTTTCGGTAGATTTTTGCGTCCATGTCTTTGAAAACATTGAAGATAACCTTTCTGACGGAACAAGTTTGCTGGAGGAACTTCGTGACGGTTTCCACCGCGATCCCGGCGGCCTCCTCGTTGGGAAAGCGGAATTCGCCGGTGGAGATACAGCAGAACGCCACGCTCTCCAGCCCGTGCTCCGCCGCCAGCTCCAGGCAGGAGCGGTAGCAGGAGGCCAGCTCCTCCCGATCCCGCCGGGTCACCCGGCCATAGATAATGGGCCCCACCGTATGAAGCACATACGTTCCATAAAAGTCTCTGAAAATCAGGACGGTCAGAGTAATAGCCGCTCAATCCTTTATCCTCGTAGTGCAAGAACTCATAATCCTCCGGCAGTGACAACTGATTGATGGCATAGTCGGCGCTCTGCTTAAACTGTACGCCAATACTATCACCTTTGTTTGTAATACGGGATTTTCTTGCATAAATGGCAACCTCCCGCAAATCCTCTCCAGCTTGGAGCTTTGTTCTTCTCCGCATAAAGGCAATCCTCCTTTCTGAAATAGAGAAACATTCCTGTTCCAAAACTTCTATTTGAATTATACCTTGGTGCGTTCCGATTTTTCAAAGGTACGATTTCCTTGTCTCAACATATAGAGTAAAGCCTTCAAATCTTCAAATGTCAAGCCTTTGATTGCTTGAAGTGTGTAGTCTGCCCATTTGCTTTCAAAATCGCAAATGTACTGTTCACTGTCTGATCCATAGTGAAAAATACCATCCACAGTAGCCACCTACCTACGCTTGGGGGTTACTTCAAACTCAACACCAGTGTGCTTGCCGCAATAGACACAAATCTCTTTTTCAGCCTGTCCGGGTGCAATTTCCCGCAAAGCAAAAGCGCCTGTGCCGCGAAAAGCGTCAGCACAAGCGCCGCATAAGCAGAGCGTCAGTTTTGGGGGCGTGGGTTCAATCAGGCCGATGCTGATAGCCAGAGCGTGGTTGATGCCCCGGATATGCGTTTCATTCAGCCTGCCAATGTAGTCAGACAACCGCCGCTTGTCCACGGTGCGAATTTGCTCCAACAAGACAAGGGACGGCTGCGCCAGCCCGTTCCCGGCGTCCAGGTAGTAGTGGGTAGGCAGCTTGGCCTTAATATTGGCTTTGCTGGTGATGGCGGCGATGATGACCGTGGGACTGTGCTTGTTGCCCACGTTATTCTGGATGATAACAACGGGCCGGTTGCCTTTCTGCTCCGAGCCGATCCCGCTGCCCAGGTCGGCGTAATAGAGATCGCCGCGCAAATATGTCCTGCTCATGGTGTTTGACCTCCTATAAAAATTAGACGGCCTGCGCCGCCTATGTAGGGGCCGGACAGCACGATATATGGGTATATCAAGGTTGGGGAGATATAAACGCTCTCCGTTTCCGTAAACCTGTCATACTGTCCGGCCTATATGAAAGCAAGCCTATTTGTCCTCGACACCCCGGCCCGCTATGGGAAGTCATCAAACGGCTGGCGGCACACCAGCTCCACGGGAATTTCACCCCCGGCAGGTTCTCTGTCGGCTGCTCTCATTGCCTGCGACGGCTTTGCGCTGGAAAAACGCTATGTTCCAGCTTTTTGATTATGAACAGATGTGTTTGAATACGGAAACATCGGGGAGCGCAATTCAAATTTGAAAGTCTCCCGGTCTACAATGCCGAGTGTGCTGTCGCTGTCATAGAGCCTTAATAAAAACGCTGCCATCTGCTGGCTTGTGTGGTAAGTGCCAAAAGTCCTGTCATAATCATATTGCTCCACGTTATTTGCTTTTTTGCCGAACTCTGTCTGTGTTGCCGCTGGAGCCAGCACCTTGGCTCTCATTTTTGCTCCGCTTTCGATTAGTTCCCAGGCCAGCCCCTCGGTAAACGTGCTGACATAGAATTTTGTCGCACAATAGGTAACAGCCGTTGGGACGATGGTATAGCCACCGCAGGAGGAAATGTTGATAAGCTGTGTTCCGGGAACATCCTTATAGCCACGAACAAACAGCGAGGATAGGATGGTAAGCGCCTCAATATTGAGTCGAAGCATGGTATCAATTTTCTCCAAATCCTGGTGGGCCACGCTGTCATAGTTTCCAAAGCCAGCGTTGTTGACCCATGTTTCCAGTTGGAAGTCCTTCAGGCTAGAATAGAACTGATACACATTCTCCAACGCAGACAGGTCAACCGCCCTGATAACAACATCCAATGTAGGGTGCTGCTCCAAAATCTCATGCTTTAGGCTTTCCAGGTTTGACCTGCGGCGAGCGGCGATAATCAGGTTTTTGCCGCGATCCGCAAAGGCTTTTGCAGTTTCGTACCCTATGCCGGAGCTGGCCCCGGTAATGACAGTGTATTTTTTCGATGGCTGCATTTGCAATTCCTCCATTTCTTAGGTATAATACAAGCATACAATGTAGAGTAAACTCTATGTCAAGAGGATGGAGGGATTTTTTTGGATTATTCTATTGGGGAGTTTTCGGAAGTCACCGGGCTGGGGATTCATACCCTGCGTTACTATGAGCATGAGAACTTGATAATCCCTATGCGAAACTCCAGCAATCGCCGCCGTTACTCTGATAAGGATATTTCATGGATTGCCTTCATCAAGCGGTTAAAAGCAACCGGGATGCCGATTAAGGAGATAAAGAAGTATGCGGTGCTGCGGGCTGGAGGTGACGCTACCCTTACGGAACGGATGGAAATGCTGATCCAGCACCGTCAGTCATTGAGGGAGCAAATCAGACAGTTGCAGGAGCATGCGGCCAAGCTGGATGAAAAGATTGCTTTTTACCAGCAGGAGATTGAACGAAGCCTTATAGATGCCGCAGATTGACACGGTACTCCCGCAAATCATCTTCACTCACGGTTCCAATGATCCTGTCAAGGGCCGCAGTAAGGGCGGCTTTATCCTCCGGCAACGTCCCCTGGAATTGGAAAGCGTTTGATGCGCCTAAAGCAGCGAATTGAGTAGGTATGGTCAAGTTCTCAATCAACGCACGGATTTCCTTGTATTTTTCGATTTCCCCTTCTTCTTTCCAGTTGCCCCGTTGAATTTCCTGGTAGAGTTTGGAATCTGGATAGATGGTCAGCATATTGGCACCTATCATTTGCGGATGGAGTTGATTGCAAACATCAGCGGTGGCCCTTGCTCCAATCTCGCCGCGTCCAGCGCCGGAGATACTTACTAAATAGAAGAAGCGATAGTGAATACCAGTCTGATCTAACCGGCGGCATTGGGTCACAATATCAGCGGCACAATAGCCTTTGTTCATAAAACGCAACGCTTCATCATCGCCGGTTTCAATTCCTATTGTCAGCCCGTCATATCCAGCCCTATGGAGGGACGTCAATTCTTCATCGGACTTCAATGTAATGTCTGTGATTCGCGCAAAGCATCCGATTGTTTTGACTGATGGGATGTACTTTCGGATCAGATCTGCAATTGTCATAAGCCGATCATATTTTAATACAAACGGATTTGCCCCAACCAAAAAGGTGCGTGAGATTCGCTCCGGCCTGGGTAGTCCTTGTAGTCGGGCAGTCAGCATCGCAATAGGGTCTGTACTCCAAAGTTGTGCTTCCTGCAAATCCCTTTCCACGTCCTCAAGGGGTGACATTCTGAATTTGAACGGTAAATCGTTGTAAAGGGTACAAAATTTGCAGTTGTGATGGGTGCAGCCTGCTGTTACTTCAAGCAACAGTGAGGAAGCCTCATAAGGTGGCCTCCATATCGTTCCAGTGTAGTGCATAGTAGAACCTCCTTGTCTTTTTTGCCATTATATCATGGTACAAGGAAAATAAAAGTACGGTACTTTTTTGTAGTACCTTGCTTTTTGCTGTTGGAATGATATAATACCATCAGGAGGTTATGAAAATGAGAAAAACGGAAACTGCGATCCAACGCTGCAAGACTATGTCAACGCTCCAAAAAATCTTGGGAGGCAAGTGGAAACTTGAAATCCTTTACTATATCGCATTTCATGACATTCATAGGTTTGGAGAGATGCGCCGTCAGCTTGGAGAAATAACAGAGTCATCCCTGACAAAACAGCTCCGGGAATTGGAAGCCGATGGGTTCTTGATACGGCATGATTTTAAGGAAATTCCGCCGCGAGTGGAGTATACACTATCCGATTTGGGTAAAAGTTTCATTGACGTTATTGACTACATGAAACAGTGGGGAGATCACAATTTGCCTGATGTTACAAAATAGCGAAGTACAGCCAGTGGGCAAGAACAGACCGCCCACTGGCTGTTGTTCAATGGAAAAGTTTTTACTTGGTCATGTTAGTTATAATTTCATCGCTCTCACGTTACCGTACAGAAACCGGAGCTGGTCTGTGCCTCTCTGCGTGTATGTTCATCAAATTCCTCTTGGCTGAACTTCTCAACGCCAGTCAACGTCCCATACCACTTTACCATTGTATTGCAGTTCATTTTTGCTGGCATTGTATGTCAGGCCAAACTGCTCATAGGGTTTGAACTGTTCCTCGTAAGAAACATTAGTGACAGTCTCTCCATCTTCAGCCGTTGCGGAGAGGGGCGGGCTGGACGCACTCGAAATTTGCGGGGAAGTAGTGCTGATAGGGGAAGTGCCGCCGCCTTGGGATGCCGCCGCCGTACTGCACCCGGCTAAACACCCAACAAGCAACACCCCGCCAAGGGTTAATGCGAGTAAGTTTTTTGCGTTCATTGAAGAAACACCTTCCTTTCTTTGCGATAAACAGCGTGATGCAGTTCTCGGTGGTGGGGGCCAGCAGGGAGTTGTCTGTCTCGCTGATCTTGTTCACGCTGGTGACGGCGTAGGTGCGGGTGCCCAGCT
>JAIEFH010000262.1 GCA_029067025.1 Oscillospiraceae bacterium
GACCTGCGGGGCGGCGGCGCGCGGGCCGCGGCGGCGCTGGGCGCGGAGGGCACCACCGTCCTGTCCGGCCTGAACCACATTGACCGGGGTTACGAGGGGCTGGAGGAGATGCTGCGCGCCCTGGGGGCGCGGGTCGAACGCCGGGAGGCGTGACAACATTGTACAGATAGATTAGATCAGAGGTGATAACCGTGGCACGACAGCGCAGACACAGCAGGCCGAAAAGACGGCGGGGCCGGTTTGGCGGCCTCTATAAAGTGCTGTCCATCCTGCTGGCTGCCGCGGCGGTCATCGTGGCCTGCGTGGTTTTTTTCCGGGTCAATACTATTGAGGTAGCGGGCAACGTGCGCTATACCGCCGAGGAGATCATCGAGGCGTCCGGCGTCAAGGTGGGCGACAACCTCATTGCCCTATCTGGGAGCCGGGTGTCGGCGGCCATCCGCACTCAGCTTCCCTATGTGGAAGGGGTGGCGCTCCAGCGGGCCTACCCGGACGGGCTGGTCATCCGGGTAACAGAGCGGATAGCGGCGGCGTCGGTGGACAGCGCCGAAGGGCGCTGGCTCATCTCCGCCCAGGGTAAGCTGCTGGAGAAGGACAACGGCACCATCCAGGCCATCCAGATCACCGGGCTGACGGCGGTGGGGCCTTACGCCGGGGGGATGCTCCAAGCGGCGGAGGAGGAGAGCCTCACGCTGGACTATGTGAAGCAGCTGCTGGCCGTACTGGAGAGCAACGGGATGCTGGGCGACTGTACGGCGCTGGACTGCAGCTCCGCCATCTCCATGACGCTGGATTACGGCATTTACCGCCTGCGCCTGCCCCGGGGCGGGAATTTTGAGTACTATATCCAGCTGGCCCGCAGCGCTCTGACCCAGGGCCTGGAGGAAGGCAAGCTCCAGGAGGGGCAGGGCGGTCTGCTGGATCTGACTGTCGCCGAAGGCAAGGCCTACTTTCGGTCAGATTAAATTTAAGTTTTGATTCGGCGGCAAAAAACTGCGATTTTCTATTGACCGATGGGGGAAAAAAGCGTACAATACAACAAGATGTAGTTTTATGCCCAATATCATTTACTATCACTGGTTTTACATAGGAGGGTCACAGGATGGCATTTGTAATGGATTCCGCCGCCAGCCACGAGGACGTATTAAAGGTCATTGGCGTAGGCGGTGGCGGCAATAATGTGGTCAACCGCATGGTTCGCTCGGGAATGCAGGGCGTGGAGTTTGTCGCGGTGAACACCGACCGCCAGTGCCTCAATGCCTCCGAGGCCACTCAGAAGCTGGCCATTGGCGAAAAGCTGACCGGCGGCAAGGGCGCGGGAGCCAATCCCGAGGTGGGCCGGGAGTCCGCCAAGGAGAGCAAGGAGCAGATCACCGCGCTGCTGGAGGGGGCGGACATGGTGTTCGTCACCGCCGGCATGGGGGGCGGCACCGGCACCGGCGCGGCCCCCGTGGTGGCGGAGATCGCCAAGGAGAAAGGGATTCTCACCGTGGGCGTGGTCACCAAGCCCTTCAACTTTGAGGGCCGCCGCCGCATGGAGCAGGCCGCCCGGGGCATTGAGGAGCTGCGGCAGAAGGTGGATTCCCTGGTCATCATCCCCAACGACCGGCTCCAGTACGCCACGGACGAGAAGATTACCTTCGCCAACGCCTTTGCCATCGCCGATGATGTGCTGCGCCAGGCGGTGCAGTCCATCTCCGACCTGATTAAGACCACCGGCCTCATCAACCTGGATTTCGCCGACGTCACCGCCGTCATGAAGGACGCGGGTCTGGCCCACATGGGCGTGGGCCGTGCCGCTGGCAAGAATAAGGCGGAGGAGGCCACCCGCATCGCCATCAACAGCCCCCTGCTGGAGACCTCCATCCAGGGAGCCAAGGGCATCATCGTCAACATCACCGGGCCCATGGATATGGGACTGGAGGAGGTGGAGCAGGCCGCCGAGATGGTCAAGCAGGTGGCCGACCCGGACGCCCTGTTCATGATGGGCACCGCCTTCGACGACACGCTGGAGGACGAGCTGCGGGTCACTGTCATCGCCACCGGCTTCGGCGAGGTGGACAACCCCGTCCCCGAGAAGGAGGGGGCGCAGCCCGCCCAGGCGGCGGCCCAGGCCGCGAAACCCCAGGCCGTGGCCGAGGACAAGCCCAAGTTTGTCCCCGCCGGAGTGGGCCCCATCACGCCTCCCAAGCCCCTGTCCGAGTCCACCGCTGAGCAGGTGGAGGACGATCCCTTCGACGACATCTTCCGTATTTTCAATAAAAGGTAACATATGCCCCTCCCGACCGCTGGCCGGGAGGGGTTTGCGCCTATCCGGCGAATCAATTCAGACTGACAGCGGGAGGGAGACTGTGGACATGGAATACGTACCCGCCAAGCATCTGCTCCACCGCAGCCGTTCCACCGAGTGGTTCGGCACCGACCACACCATGAATATCTATCGGGGCTGCTGCCACGGCTGCCTGTACTGCGACAGCCGCAGCGACTGCTACCAGATCGGGGAGTTCGACCAGGTGCGGGCCAAGGCGGACGCCCTGCGCATCCTCCGGGACGACCTGGCCCGGAAGGTGCGGCCGGCCTTTATCTGCTCGGGCGCCATGAGCGACCCCTATAACCCCTTTGAAGAGGAACTGCGGCTCACCCGGCACTCGCTGGAGCTCATCGACGCCTACGACTGCGGCGTGGCCATCGCCACCAAAAGTGATCTGATTGTCCGGGATATGGACATTTTGGCCTCCATCCAAAGCCATTCCCCGGTGATCTGTAAGCTCACGGTCACCACGACGGACGACGATCTGGCGGCGAAGCTCGAGCCCCACGCGCCCCCGCCCAGCCGGCGGCTGGCGGCGCTGGAGAAATTGAGTGGGGCGGGACTGTTTGCCGGAGTTCTCCTCATGCCGGTGCTGCCCTTCCTGGAGGACAGCGACGAGAATGTGCTTGCCGTGGTGGAGGGGGCGGCTCAGGCCGGCGCGAGGTTTATTTACCCCGCCTTCGGCGTCACCATGCGGCAGGGCCAGCGGGAGTATTTCCTGGACGGCCTGGAGCGGGCATTCCCGGGGCGGGGCCTGAAGGAGCGGTATCTCCGGCAGTACGGCGACCGCTACCAGTGCGCCACCCCCAGGGCTCGGGCGCTGTGGAAGGTGTTCACCGCCGCCTGCCGGGAGCGGGGTATTTTGTACGACATGAACTCCATCATCCGGGCGGCCACCCTGGGCTATGGAGACCGCCAGCTCACCTTTTTTGACTGATGGGGGGAGGATCCATGAAGGTAAGAGGACGCTTTGCCCCCACCCCCAGCGGGCGGATGCATTTAGGTAATCTGCTTGCGGCGCTGTTGGCCTGGCTGGATGTGCGCAGTCAGGGTGGGACGCTGGTGCTGCGCGTCGAGGATCTGGACACCCAGCGCACCAGCGAGGAATTTGCCTCTCAGCTCATGGACGATCTGCGCTGGCTGGGGCTGGACTGGGACGAGGGCGGGCTGGAGCAGGACTATATGCAGAGCCGCCGCACTGCCTGTTATGAGGAAGCGTTTCGCGTTTTGGAGGAAAAGGGGCTGATCTATCCCTGCTACTGCACCCGCTCCGAGCGCATGGCCGCCTCCGCCCCCCACCGGGACGACGGCGCGGTGGTGTACAGCGGGAAGTGCTTCCATCTGACGGCATCCGAGCGGGCGGCGCTGGAGCGCTCGGGCCGCCGTCCGGCATGGCGTGTGCGGTGTCCCGATTTGTCGGTCACCGTGGAGGACGGGAACTGCGGGACATATACGGAAAACCTGGCCCGTGACTGCGGCGACTTCATCGTCCGCCGCTCCGACGGGGTGTTTGCCTATCAGCTTGCGGTGGTGGTGGACGACGCGCTGATGGGGGTGAACCACGTGGTGCGGGGGCGGGATCTGCTGTGCTCCGCGCCCCGGCAGGCGTGGCTCCATCAGGTGCTGGGCTACGCGCCGCCCCGGTTTTTCCACACGCCGCTGCTGCTTGCCCCCGACGGGCGGCGGCTGGCCAAGCGGGATCACGACTTGGATATGGGCGCGCTGCGGGGGCGGTATACGGCGGAGGAGCTGACCGGCCTGCTGGCCTGTTACGCGGGGCTTTTGGAAAAGCCGCAAAGTGCGCAAGCCAAGGAGCTGATCCCCCTGTTTTCCTGGACAAAAGTGCCAAAAAACGACGTTGTGGTTTATACACCTTGACATTGACCTTGACAAAGCGTAGAATAGGAAAAATTTAAAAAAACAGGAGGATGGAATATGGCGCAGATGGATTGGAACGATAAATTCGGCAAGCGGGGCCTCACCTTTGATGATGTGCTGCTTATCCCGGCGGAGAGCAATGTGCTGCCGGCGGACGTGGATCTGCACACCCGGCTGACCCGCAAAATCACCCTGAACATCCCGGTGATGAGCGCGGCCATGGATACGGTGACGGAGTCCCGCATGGCCATCGCCCTGGCCCGTGAGGGCGGCATCGGCGTGATCCACAAGAATATGTCCATCGGCCAGCAGGCCGAGCAGGTGGATATGGTCAAGCGCAGTGAGAACGGCGTCATCACCAACCCCTTCTGGCTGGGCCCCGGCCACACGCTGGCTGAGGCGGACGAGCTGTGCGCCAAGTATAAGATCTCCGGCGTGCCCATCTGCGACGGCGGCAAGCTCATCGGCATCATCACCAACCGGGATATGAAGTTCGAGACCGACATGAGCAAGCTGATCGACAACGTGATGACCCGCGACAACCTGGTCACCGCCCCTGAGGGCACCACTTTGGATCAGGCCCGGGAGATTCTGCGCAAGCATAAGATTGAGAAGCTGCCCATCGTGGACGAGCAGTTCCACCTGAAGGGCCTCATCACCATCAAGGACATTGAAAAGGCCCAGGTCTATCCCAACTCCGCCCGTGACGAGAAGGGCCGCCTGCTGGTGGCGGCGGCCATCGGCGTCACCGCCGACGTGCTGGATCGGGTGGCCGCCCTGGTGGAGGCGGGGGCGGATGTGCTCTGCCTGGACTCCGCCCACGGCCACTCCCGGAACATTCTGGAGTGCGTCATGCGCATCAAGTCCCTGTACCCCGATGTACAGCTGGTGGCCGGCAACGTGGCTACCGCCGAGGGCACCCGCGCCCTCATCGAGGCGGGCGCCGACTGCGTGAAGATCGGCATCGGCCCCGGCTCCATCTGTACCACCCGCGTGGTGGCGGGCATCGGCGTGCCCCAGGTCACCGCCGTGTTCGACGCGGCCCAGGTGGCGGCGGAGTACGATGTGCCCATCATCGCCGACGGCGGCATCAAGTACTCCGGTGACATCGCCAAAGCCATCGCGGCGGGCGGCAATGTGGTCATGCTGGGCTCCCTGCTGGCGGGCTGTGAGGAGTCCCCCGGCGACACCGAGGTATACCAGGGCCGTCAGTTCAAGGTCTACCGCGGTATGGGCTCCCTGGGGGCCATGGCCCAGGGCTCCAAGGATCGCTACTTCCAGCAGAACAACAAAAAGCTGGTTCCCGAGGGCGTGGAGGGCCGCGTCCCCTACAAGGGGCCGGTGGCCGAGACCATCTATCAGATGATGGGCGGTCTGCGGGCCGGCATGGGCTACTGCGGCTGCTCCACCATTGAGGAGCTGCGCACCCGCGCCCAGTTCACCCAGATCACCGCCGCGGGCCTGAAGGAGTCCCACCCCCACGACATCTATATCACCAAGGAAGCGCCCAACTACACCATCAATCCGCAATAAAAATTTGGAACTCCCCCGGCTGGAGCCGGGGGAGTTCTGTATGTCGGGGAAGCGCCCGACTGCGCCATCAATCCGCAGTAAACATTTGAACTTCTCAGGCTCCAGCCGGGGATGGTTCCCTATGTCCGGGAAATCTTCGACATGAAAAAAGAAAAAAATACCTGCTTTGAATCATGTTCTCCGGCACATAATGAGTGACGGGGATCATGAAGAAAAAGCAGGAGGCATATAAAGATGAAACTGAAATATTTCACTCTTGCCATGGCCTTTGCGATGGCCCTGGCACTGGCGGGCTGTACCGCCAACCGTGACGTCAACAGCACTGATCCCGTGTCGCCCACCAATTCCATGTCCGCCGATCAGAATGACCGGCCCAGCGCTGATGTGGGCAACGGTTCCCAGAACGGCTCTGATGTGGGCGGTGTGCAGAACAGCGCTGACGTGGGCGACGCCCAGAACGGTACCGACGCGAACAACGATGTGGGTCAGAACGGCGGCAGAAGCGGGATGCGAAGCGGCTCCGGCGTTGGCAACGCCATTGACGACATCGGAAATGCCGCGGGTAATCTGGCCAGGGGCGCGGGCAACGCGGTCCAGGACGCGGGCAACGCCATTGGCAACGCGGCCGGCAGCGTAGGCAGGGCCATGAGCTAAGCGAACGGGGCGGCCGGGATTTCCCGGCCGCCCTGCGGCTTTGCTTAAAGCTCCAGTCCGATGTATTTTTCCATCGTGTCCAGACGGCCTGTGCCCCCCGGCTCCTCGCCAATTTTGTAAAAGCCGTGGGAGTGGTAGAATTTTTTCGCCCGCTCGTTTTCCGGGGCGCAGCGCAGCCGCAGGAACTGCCGCCCCATGGCGCGGTAGACGGACACCGCCTGGCCCAGAAGCTGGACGCCCAGCCCATGGCAGCGGTATTCCGGCGCTATGTACAGGAAGGAAATCCGGCCGGCCCGCTGCATCTTGTCCTGCTCCCAGTCCATCTGGAGCACGCCCACAAAAGCGTCCCCCAGCCGGGCGGTCAACAGACAGGCGGGATCCTGGGCGGAATTCTGTTCCGCCGCGGTCAGGAATTTTTCCCCGTCAAAGCCGTCCATGGTGCCGTGGCTGGCCAGCCAGCCCTCCTGGCGGGCGGATAAGTACAGTTCACGCTCCTGGGGCAGGGGCAGAGGGGAGAACCGCAGGGCGTTGCGCTCCATGCCCGGAATGCCATAGAGAATGCTGGCCTTGGGGAGCGCCGCCTCAGGGCCGAGGTGGCTGTTGTCGTTGTAGTACGCCACATGGACGCGGCCGTCCTCCACTTCCAGCTTGGCCACCCCGGTGTTGTCCGGCAGAGGCACCTGATCCGTCGTCGTGCCCAGCCAGACGGACAGCCCGCACCGAATGGCGCAGCCGTGGGATACCACCGCCACCGTCTGATCCGGGTGGGCGGCGGCAATGCGCCGGATGGATTGATCCACCCGCTGGCGGACCCGGGGGAAGGTCTCGCAGCCCTCGACCTGCCAGCGGTCGTCACAGCCGAGAAACTCGGTGAGGTTCTCGCGGTGGTCGTGGAGGAGCTGTCCCCAGGGCTCGTCCTCCCAAATTCCCGCGCCGATCTCCCGCAGGTCGGGGTCAACGCGCAGGGTAAGCCCCCGGGGGCGGTAGACGGCCCCGGCGGTGGACATGGCGCGGTAGAGGTCGCTGGAGTATACGGCGTCGAAGCGGACGCCCTCAAACCGTTTTTCCAGGGCTTTGACCTGCTCCCGGCCCTTCAGGGTAAGCAGGCCGTTGTGCCAGCTGTGGCAGCGGCGGTAGAGATTTCCCTCGGCCTGGCCGTGACGGATGAGATAAATGGTAGTCATAAAAAGGCCCCCTCAAAAAATGGTGATAAGCCGGCGCAGCTCATCCCGAAGCTGTTCCGCCGCGCCCCGGGCGGCGTCCTGGTAGTTTGTGCCGTCCCCGCCCGCCTTGCTCCAGGCGCGCAGGATGGAGCGGGAGTCGCTGATAATGGCGCCCCGGCCCAGCTCGTCGAAGGCCCAGCGTACATCGGCGGAGACGCGGCCCTGCGCCGCGGGGACGGAAACCAGGAAAAAGGTTTTGTCCAGGCGGCGGCGCAGCTGCTTGAGAAGGCTGGGCTGGGCGCCACCCACCGCCGCCCCCAGGACCTGATAGCCGTACTTTCCGGCGGTATCCCTGCCCCAGCGCTGGATGAGGTCGCCCATGGCGGTGTACACCTGCCGGTCCCCGGACACCAGATCCTGAAACTCCTTGGAGGAGGGGTTGGGGGTATGGGCCAGCACGAAAGCGCACTTATTTTGCTGGGCGCAGTCCTTCAAAAAGGGCTTGACGGCGTCTGAGCCCATGTAGCCGCTGAGGGTGATACAGTCGGCGCTGAACACCGGGCAGGCGGTTTCTCCAACCCGGGTCTCGCCCAGCCACGCCGCGCTGTACGCGGCGGCGGAGCCGCCAATATCTTCCCGATTTCCGTCGGCAATGACAAAAAGATCTTTTCCTTTCGCGTAGGCGATAACCGCCTCCAGAACCTTCATCCCCCGCCAGCCCAGCGCCTCAAAACAGGCGCATGAAAGCGCGATGGCGGGGATGATGTCCGCCAAGGCGTCGATCAGGCCCAGGTGGAACTCCAGCGCCGCCTCGGCGGCGGCCTCCAGGGTTTCGCCATATCGGGCGGTGTGCTTTTTTAAAATATGGGGTGGAATATCGTCCAGCCCAGCGCCCAGTATGACGGCGGTGGGGTTCTTTTTTGCCTTGATTTGATCCTGGAGTATGTCAAACGACATGGCCAGCCCTCCCGACGGTGAGAATCAATGCGCCGCGGGGCCCCTCCCGGAGCCCCGCGCTTTTGGTGCAAGTAAGCCTGTAAGCCGGGTTCTGTCATTTAAGACAGCCATCTATCTAGGCGCGCTGTTGCCAACGCGCTCCAGCCGCCTCCTGAACACGGCCGGGCCGGCCTGTTGTGTTCCCACGGCGTTGCTCCGGATAGAGTTTACAGCAATGGGCGCTTGACACGCCATTGGGTGAGCTCTTACCTCGCCTTTCCACCCTTGCTGGCAGGCGTGAGCCTGCCAGCGGTCTATTTCTGTTGCACTTTTCCTGGGGTCGCCCCCGGCGGGTGTTACCCGTTATCCTTGCCCTGTGGAGCCCGGACTTTCCTCACGCAGCGGCCTTTCGGCCTGCGCGCGCGGCTGTCCAGCTTGCTTGCGAATTTGATTGTACTTCAACTTTAGGTGATTGTCAAATGGATTTGAATGGGGTATAATAACTCAGTATGCGATATTTCCCCAGAGAGGGGAAAACTGGAATCAATGTGTGGAGGTGCGGATACCTGTGGAATCGGCGCTGAAGGGATATTTTAAGTCGTTAAAAGGGAAAAAAGTGGCGGTAATCGGGCTGGGCGTGTCCAACAGGCCGCTGGTGGAGGGGCTGCTGGACACGGGCGTGCCGGTGCTGGTGTGCGACAAGCGCCGGCGGGAGGACTTCAACGGTGTGATTGAGACGCTGGAGCGCCGTGGGCTGACCGCCGCCCTGGGGCCGGACTATCTGGATCATCTGGACGGGGCGGACGTGATCTTCCGCACGCCGGGGCTTCGGCCTGACCTGCCCCAGATCGCCCGGGCCGTGGCGGCGGGAGCGAAGCTGACATCGGAGATGGAGGCGTTTTTGGATCTGTGTCCCTGCCGGATTATCGCGGTGACCGGCTCGGACGGCAAAACCACTACCACCACCATCATCGCGGGCCTGCTGAAAGCGGCGGGCTACCGCACCTTCGTGGGGGGCAACATCGGCCATCCGCTGCTGTGCCAGGTGGACGACATCCGCCCGGACGACATGGTGGTGCTGGAGCTGTCGTCCTTCCAGCTCATGACCGTGGCCCAGAGCCCCAGCATCGCGGTGGTCACCAATCTGGCCCCCAACCACCTGGATGTACACAAAGATATGGACGAGTATGTGAACGCCAAGCGGAACATCTTTGCCTATCAGGACGCCCGCGACAAGCTGGTACTCAACGCGGACAATGATATTACCGCCGGATTTGCCAGGGAGGCCAGGGGAGCGGTCACCCTGTTCAGCCGGAGAAAAACGGTGGCGGGCGGCGTATACCTGCGGGACAAAACGGTGATGAGCGCCGGACACCCGGTGCTCGGCATCGACGACATCCTTCTGCCCGGACTGCACAATTTGGAGAATTACATGGCCGCCATCGCGGCGGTGGACGGCCTGGTGCACGATGAAGTGATCCGGGAGTTTGCCCGCACCTTCGGCGGGGTGGCCCACCGGATCGAGTTGGTGCGGGAGCTGGACGGGGTGCGGTACTACAACGACTCCATCGCCTCCAGTCCCAGCCGGACCATCGCAGGGCTGAGATCCTTTGACCAGAAGGTCATCCTTATCGCCGGGGGATATGACAAGCACATTCCCTATGACGCATTGGGGCCGGAGATCGTGGAGCACGTCAAGGCATTGCTCCTCACCGGGGACACGGCGGAGAAAATCAAGGCGGCCACTCTGGCCGCGCCCGGTTACCAAGAGGGGCAGCCCGGCATCTACGACTGCGCCGATCTGCGGGCGGTGGTGGAGCGGGCCCGGGCGCTGGCAGAGCCTGGGGATGTGGTTATGATGTCCCCCGCCAGCGCGTCCTTTGACCGCTTCAAGAACTTCGAGGAGCGGGGCAACACATTCAAGGACTTGGTAAACGCACTTAACTAGAGAAGGGTGATATTTTTGGAGACGGAACAGATATTGCGGACGCTGTGCGCGGTGGGCGCGCCCTCCGGGTTTGAGCGCCCCGCGGCGCTGGCGGCCAAGGAACTGCTGGAGCCGCTGATGGACGAGGTGCGGATCGACCGGCTGGGCAATCTCATCGGTGTGCGCCGCTGCGGGAAGCCGGGGGCGAAAAAATTGCTGTTGGACGCCCATCTGGACGAGGTGGGGCTTGTCGTCACCGGGCACAAGGACGGTTTCCTGCGCTTCAAGGCAAACGGGGTGGATCTTCGGATGCTGCCCGACCGGGAGGTACTCATCCTCACCGAGCCGCCCATGCTGGGGGTGGTGGCCTGCCTGCCGCCCCACGTGCTGTTGGCGGAGGACCGGGAGAAGGCCCCGGAGGTCAAGGATCTCTTCATTGATACCGGCCTTTCCCAGGAGGAGGCGGCGCGGCGGATTCCCATCGGCACCCCCGTGGTGTACCGCACCGATTTCATCTTCTTGGGTGAGCGGCAGGTGTGTACCAAGGCGCTGGACGACCGCTCCTGCTTTGCCGTCCTGCTGCGGACGGCGGAGCTGCTCCGGGATCGGGAGCTGGACGTAGATCTGTATATCCTGGGCAGCGTATGCGAGGAAGTCGGCGGCGTGGGGGCAAAAGTGGGCGCCCAGGGCCTTGCGCCGGACTTCTGCGTGGCGGTGGATGTGACTCACGGGAGTACCTCGGACGCGCCCAAGGGCGAGACTTTTGTGATGGGCGGCGGCCCGGTGGTGGGCATCGGCCCCAACATGGCCCGGTGGATGACCAAACGGCTGCTGGATAAGGCGGCAGAGCTGGACATGGCCGTCCAGAAGGAGGTCATGGAGGGAAGCACCGGAACCAACGGCTGGGAAATGCAGATTGCCAACGAGGGCGTTGCCACCGCCATCCTGTCCGTGCCATTGAAGTATATGCACACCCCGGTGGAGGTGGTGGAGCGCGGCGATTTGGAGGACTGCGCCCGCCTGCTGGCCGCCTTCACCCAGGGCATCGGAGAGGAGGGGAACGCGGGATGATTGAGACATTAAAAACACTGTGCTCCCTCTCCGGCGTGTCCTCCCGGGAGGATGAGGTGCGGGACTATATCCGCAAACGGGTGGAGCCCTATGCCGACAGTATCCGTGTGGACGCCCTGGGCAACCTCATCGTGTTCAAGCGGGGGGCTAAGCCCGCAGGGAACAAGCTGATGCTGTGCGCCCACATGGACGAGGTTGGGCTGATGGTGAAGTCGGTCACGGACGAGGGCTATCTGAAATTCGGGTGCGTGGGCGGCATCGACCGCCGCATCCTGCTGGGCAAGCGGGTGAGCGTGGGGGAGAAGGGCATCCCCGGCATCATCGGGCTGAAGGCCATCCACCTGACCACCGCCGAGGAGCGCAAAAAGGTGCCCAAGCTCACCGATTTGTATATCGACATCGGCGCCAAGGACAAGGCCGAAGCCCTGGCCCAGGTGGAGCTGGGGGATGTGTGCGCCTTTGTCAGCGACGCGGTGGAGTTCGGCGATGGGATGCTCAAGGCCAAGGCCATTGACGACCGGGTGGGCTGCGCGGTCATGGTGAAGCTGCTGGAGGAGGAGCTGCCCATGGACTGCGCCTTCGTCTTTACCACCATGGAGGAGGTAGGAACCCGAGGGGCCTTCGGCGCGGCGTTTGACCTGACGCCGGAGATCGCCCTGGTTTTAGAGGGCACCACCGCCGCGGATATTCCCGCCCTGGAGCCGGAGCGGCAGGTGTGCTGGCCGGGGAAGGGGCCGGTGCTGTCCTGGATGGACGGCGGCACGATTTATGACCGGGAGCTGTTTGAGCTGCTCCGCGCCCTGGCGGAGGAGAACGGCCTGCCCTGGCAGATGAAGCACTACCTGGCGGGCGGCACCGACGGCAAGGCCATCCAGCGCACCAAGGCGGGCGTCCGGGTGGCCGGCATCTCGGCGGCGGTGCGCTATCTCCACGCGCCCAGCAGCGTGTGCAGTCTGGACGACGCCCAGCGGATGCTCGACCTGGCCCGGCTGTTTATCCGGGCCATGGCCGAACGCTGACAGCCCAAGCCGGTAAGGAGGAATTTGACATGGATATGATGAAAATGCTGACCGAGCTGGTGGGGGCCTTTGGCCCCTCCGGCTGTGAGAAAGAGATTTCCCAGGTCATCGAGCGGCTGGCCGCGCCCTATGTGGATGAGATTTCCCGGGACACCATGGGTAATTTGATTTGCCATAAAAAGGGGAGCGGCCCCCGGGTGATGTTCTCCGCCCACATGGATTCCATCGGCTTGGTGGCCACCCACATTGACGACAAGGGCTTTGTCCACGTGGGCGCTTTGGGCGGCGTCAGCCCCAAGGAGGTGCTGTACACCCCGGTGCGGTTGCAGAACGGCGTCCGGGGGCTGGTCTGCGCCCCGGAGGACGCGGACATGGCCAAACTGAAGGTGAGCGATCTCCTGGTGGACGTGGGCGCGGCGGATGAGGCCGGGGCCAAAAAGCTGGTCCAAGTGGGGGACGCGGCTGTGTACGACACCGCCACCCGCGCGGCGGCGGGCCGGATCATCTCCCCCTATCTGGATGACCGCATCGCCTGCCTGGTGCTGCTGATGGCCATGGAGCGGCTGGAGGAGACGGACAATGATCTCTACTTTGTGTTCTCCGTCCAGGAGGAGGTGGGTTGCCGGGGAGCCAAGACCGCCGCCTGGGCCATTGACCCGGACTACGGCATCGCGGTGGACGTCACCGGCGCGGACGACGAGCCCGGCAGCAAGCACATGGCCAGCAGCTTGTGCGGCAAGGGAGCGGCGGTGAAGGTGATGGATCGCTCCGTGATCTGTACCCCGGCGCTGGTGGAGAAGCTGATGGCGCTGGCAGAGGAGAAGGGTATCCCCGCCCAGCGGGACGTGCTCCAGTTTGGCGGCACCGACGCCGGCCCCATCCAGGCCACCCGGGCGGGGGTGTACGCCGGGGGCATCTCCATCCCCTGCCGCTACACCCACACCCCCACCGAACTGGTGGATCAGGGGGATGTGAGCGCCTGCGTGGAGCTGGTGGCGGCCTTCGCGGCCAGCAAGCTGAAAGACTGAGACAGGACGGTATCGGCCAATGAATTTTCCTTTACAGATATCAGAGCGGGTGAGGGCCCTTGCCGCCCAGGCGGAGCGGGGGCTGGAGGAGCAGTTTGCCCGCATCGACGCCATTGCCCAGCTCAACAGCCAGCGGGTGCTGGCGGCGTTCCAGAAGCACCGGGTGGCGGAGAGCTATTTCGCCGGCACCACCGGCTACGGCTACGACGACCTGGGCCGGGACAAGCTGGACGAGATCTACGCCGAGCTGTTTGGCACGGAGGACGCCCTGGTGCGCCTCCAGTTCGTCAACGGCACCCACGCCATTACCTGCGCCCTGTTTGGGGCGCTGAGGGCGGGGGATGTGCTGGTGTCCGCCGTAGGCGCGCCCTATGACACCCTGCTGGGGGTGGTGGGGGCCGTGGACAAGGGCCACGGCTCGCTGCGCGACTACGGGGTGGAGTACCGCCAGGTGGAGCTGAAGGACAACGCCCCCGACCGGGAGGGGCTGGCCCAGGCTGTCCGCGACCCGAAGGTGAAGGCAGTGCTCATCCAGCGCTCCAAGGGATATGCCACCCGGGCGTCTCTGTCGGTGGATGAGATCGGGGAACTGTGCGCCATTGTGCGGGAGAACAATCCCAGCGTCGCCATTTTGGTGGACAACTGCTACGGGGAGTTCGTGGAGGAGCGGGAGCCCACCCATGTGGGGGCCGACCTGGTGGTGGGCTCCCTCATCAAGAATCCCGGCGGCGGGCTGGCCCCCACCGGGGCGTACATTGCCGGGCGGCGGGATCTGGTGGAGGGCGCCGCCATGCGCCTCACCTGTCCGGGCATCGGGAAGGAGTGCGGCTCCACCCTGGGCAATAACCGCCTGCTGTACCAGGGGCTGTTCCTGGCCCCCCATACCGTGGCTCAGGCGCTGAAAACCGCCGTATTCTCCGCCCGTCTCATGGAGAAGCTGGGCTATGAGACGGAGCCGAAGTCCGACGCCGTCCGCCACGACATCATCCAGATGATCCACCTGGGCGGGCCGGAGGCGGTAAAACGGTTCTGCAAGGGCATCCAGTCCGGAGCCCCGGTGGACTCCTACGTCACCCCGGAGCCCTGGGATATGCCGGGGTACGACTGCCCGGTCATCATGGCGGCGGGGGCGTTCATCCAGGGGGCGTCCATTGAGCTGTCCGCCGACGCGCCCATGCGGGAGCCGTACACCGTCTATTTGCAGGGCGGGCTGACCTACGAGTCCGGCAAGACCGGCATCATGCTGGCGGCAGAGGAGCTGCTGCGGGAGTGAGGCCGGCATAGGCCGAGCTGTTTGCCGCATACAGTGACCCATAGGGGGTGGCTGTATGCCTGTAAAGCTGAAGCGCTTGTCTGTTTATCTGCGGCGGGAGGGGCCGCTGACCGTGGTGCTGCCGGTGCTGGCGGCATTGGTACTGGCGTGGCTGATTCTTCACACGCTGAACGGGCGGCTGCGCCCTGTCCTGGAGGCGGCGGCGTCCAGCCGGGCCACCAACCTGATGACCCAGGCCATCGACACCGCTGTGGACAACTGCCTCCAGGAAAACGACATGAATTACGCCGATTTCGTCACCATGGAGACGGATTCGGCGGGGAAAGTGACTTCCCTCACCAGCAACACGGCGGCCAACAGCCGCTTCAAGCGGCAGGTGGTGGAGGCGGTGGCCCGGCAGCTCGGCGCCCTGGACAGCGACGCTTTGGGGGTGCCGCTGGGGACGCTCACGGGCCAGCCGCTGCTGGCCGGGGCGGGGCCGAAGGTGCGGGTGCGTGTGGATTCGGT
>JAIEFH010000263.1 GCA_029067025.1 Oscillospiraceae bacterium
TTGGTTTATAATCCCCTGGCCCCCCCCCCGGGGGCCACCCCGGCCCCGCCCCCGCCCGCCGGGCACGGCGGGCGTGTACCCCCTGGGTGGAGCCCCCGGTGAGGAACAGGCAGGAATCAAAGCCAAACCGCTTGGCCCAGCAGGCTTCCGCCGCTTGGATGGCGTCGGGTTCGTCCCCAAACAGGTTGCCGGTGGCGCCGTTTTCCGTAAAGTCCAGCTCAGACGGCCAGGTGGTAAAACCCCCTGGCAGGGACGTACCGTGGTGTCCGGGCATATCCAGCCGGAGGGGCTTTTGGGCGGCCAGCGCCCGGAGGCTGTCGTAAAGCGGGGTGGGCATGGTTCACCGCCCGCCCAGAAAGGCTTCCGCTTTTTTGAGGGTGTCCCGGTCGGAGGAATGGGTGAGCCGCTCCATGGCCGCGTCAAAGGGCAGGAACCGGGCGTCCGCCACCTCCTCGGGCTGGCAGACGATCCCGCCGTCGTGGGCCCGGGCCAGGAAGAACACCACGTCCTTCATGTGGCCGGGACGGGGGGAGTAGGTGATGACCTCCCGGAAGCCGTCGAGGAAGTCTACCGTCAGGCTGGTCTCCTCCATGATCTCACGGGTAGCGGTCTCGCGCTCCGTCTCCTTATGCTCCACATGGCCCTTGCACAGGGTGATGTGGCCCTTGGTGCTGGTGAGGATGAGGTAAAAACGCCTGCCGTTGTCATCCTCGCGGAAGATCACCGCGCCGCAGCTTTTTTCCTGTTTCATATCGTCAAGTCCTTTGATAATGAGTGTGATATTTTCTTCAATCGGCCTTGTTCCATCTACAGAGAGTACGGGGCAGTGGAGCGTGCCGAGCCAGTCCTCCACATCACGCTCCGATCTTGACGCGGCCATGCGGAAAAACTGCTCCTCCTGCTGGTACAGGTCGCCGCCGGGCAGCATCCTGTTTCCAAATTTTTGGAAAGAACGGTTCCTTACCCGCCGCATCCGTATTTCCTTGGGAACTTGGAGAAACACGGTGCACCAAAAAAATGAGGGGATGGCCTGCCCAAAATCGGCCTTCACTGACGCAAGCACGAAGCTTTCATGCCGCCGGATTTCAGACAGCAGAAGCGCTTCCACTTCGCTTCGTGAACGGGGGCTGTCATACAGGTAATTTGGGTTGGTTTTTGGGAAATAGAGGTCTTCGATGTCGATGAAGTGACAGTCAAGGCGCCCGGCCAATGCCCGGCCCAGCGTACTTTTGCCGCTGCCGTTGCAGCCGCATATAAGAATGCCGCTCATTCGTCGGTCTCATCGCCGGCCAGCTCCAGCAGGCGCATCCCGGCGGTGCCGGTGACGGGCAGGGAGAACACGATGGACTGGGCCTTGGTGTTCAGCCCCGCCTTGTCCATGATGGCCCGCATGATACGGTTCCGGGTCTCCGACTTCACCACGATGAACACCATTTCCTTCTCGTTCACCAGGGAGAAGCCCAGGAATTTCTCCGCCTTCTCCATGCCGGTGCCCTTGGCGTGGAGGACGGTGCCGCCCCCGGCCTGCTGCTCCCGGGCGGCGTCCATAATCAGCTCGGTGTGGCCCTGGTTGGCGATGACCACCAGCAGCTCGTATTTCGTGTCCTTCAAGACGCTCTCCTCCCCTTTTTCAAAGCCTTGGCCGTCGGTGAGAAAGGCCAGCGGCTTCTTGCCGCCGATGCTGGCCAGCGGGATGATAAAGGCAATGCCCGTGCCGGGCACGTCGATTTTCAGCTCCCTCTGCATGGCGGCCTTCACTGTCCGCCAGGTGCTGCGGGTGACCATGGAGAAGGTGACCACCTTCTCCGTCTTTTCCAGCCCGAAGTAGTCCAGCAGCTCGCTGCGCGCCGTCCCCGCGCCCAGGGCGCTCAGGGTGACGGTGACGCTGTGCCGGGCAAACAGCTCCAAAAACCGCCTGGCGGAGCCGCGCTCGGTGATGGTGACCATCAAATACAATTCGTTCAAGCCGCTCCCTCCCCGTTATAGTTCGATAATGGCGTCGTCGTCCAGCTCGTCAAAGGACAGCGCAGGGGCGGGCTGGGCCTTGGCGGCGGCGCGCTGGCGGGCCTGATAGACCATGCCCAGGATCTGGATGGCGATCAGGGGCGTCATGGCCACCATGGCCACCACCCCAAAGGCGTCGGTGACGATGTTGCCCCCGACGGCCACGCAGGCCCCCTGCGCGAAGGGCAGCAGGAAGGTGGCGGTCATGGGCCCGGAAGCCACGCCGCCGGAGTCAAAGGCGATGGCGGTGAAGATATGCGGCACAAAGAAGGACAAAATAATGGCAATGGCATAGCCCGGGATGAGGAACCACAGGATGGACACCCCCGTCAGCACCCGTATCATGGCAAGGCCGATGGACACGGCCACGCCCACAGACAGGCTGGCCCCCATGGCGGTGCTGGAGATGGCCCCGTCGGTGATCTCCTCCACCTGGCGGTTGAGCACGTAGACGGCGGGCTCCGCCTTGACAATGAAATAGCCGATGACCATGCCCACCGGGACGATGATCCAGCGGCAGTCAAGCCCCGCCATGACCTGGCCCAGATAGTTGCCCGCGGGCATGAAGCCCACGTTGGCCCCGGTGAGAAACAGCACCAGGCCGATGTAGGTGTAGACCAGGCCCACGCCGATCTTTTTCAGCGTCCGAATGGACAGCTTCAGGGATACCACTTGGAAAATCCCGAACAGGGCCGTGATGGGCAGAAGGGAAATGGCGATTTCCTTCATGTAGGTGGGCAGGCCGCTGCGGAACAGCGCCCACAGCTCCACCGAGTCAGTGATCTCCGGCAGGACGGGGGCGGTGTACGCGCCGTCCTCGGGGCGGAAAATCATGCCCAGGATGAGCACCGCCAAAATGGGGCCGATGGAACACAGGGCTACCAGGCCAAAGCTGTCGTCCGCCGCGTGGCGGTCGTTACGGATGGCGGAGATGCCCACGCCCAGGGCCATGATGAAGGGGACGGTCATGGGCCCGGTGGTGACGCCGCCGGAGTCAAAGGCCACGGCCAGAAAGTCGCGGGGGACAAACAGAGCCAAAACGAACACCACAATATAGAAAAACACCAGCATGGGGGGGAGGGGGATGGCGAACAGCATACGCAGCAGGGCCAGCACCAGGAAAATGCCAACCCCCGCCGCCACCGCCAGGATCAGCGTCATGTTGGGGACGGCGGGCACTTGTCCCGCCAGCACCTGGAGGTCGGGCTCCGAGATAGTGATGAGGAAGCCCAGCAGAAAGCCCATGGCGATGATGACCGGCAGGCTGCGGCTGCGGGTGACGGCGGTGCCCACCCGCTCCCCCATGGGGGTCATGCTGGCCTCCGCCCCCAGGGTGAAGAACATCACGCCCACAATAATCATGGCCGCGCCCAGAAGGAAGCACAGCAGGATGCTGGGGGAGATGGGGGCCACGCTGAAGCACAGCACCACCACAATGCCCACAATAGGCAGCACCGCGCTCAGCGCCTCCAGCAGCTTCGCCTTTAATTTTGGGAGGGAACCGCGCAACCGCTCCACCGTCCTTTCCATGGCACAAACTCCACCATTTTATCAATATGTAGCAGTATATCAAAAAGTGAGGGGTTTGCCAACACCCGGGCGGAAATTTTTGTTGACGCTTACAGCGCCGTCCAGAGAGAAAAAAGCGGTTTGTGGTTGTTTTCGGCGGTGGAATGTGGTATCATAAACGCGCGTGAACATATGAAGTCTGTCTACGGGCCGGGCCTGCCCGGCGGAGCGGAGGCGCGATGGAACAAAACAGAACGGCCTTTGGCCGTATGCCCGATGGGACGGAAGTGGAGGAGATCACCCTGCGCAACGGGGGGATGGCCTGCAAGGTCATCACCTACGGCGGCGCGGTGCGCTCGCTGGTGGTTCCTGACCGGGACGGAAACCCGGTGGATGTGGTGCTGGGCTTTGACACGCTGGAGGACTATATGGCCCAGGACAAATATATCGGCGCCCTGGTGGGCCGGTACGCCAACCGCATCGGTGGGGCGAAATTCACCTTGAATGGCGTGGAGTACAGGCTTGCCGCCAACAACGGGGAAAACGCCCTCCACGGGGGGGACGTGGGCTTCGACAAGCAGGTGTGGACGGTGGAGGAGCAGACGGACAATTCCGTTACCCTCTCCCTCGTAAGCCCCGACGGGCAGGAGGGGTATCCCGGGACGCTGGCTGTCCGGGTGACCTATGCGCTGTTGAAGAAAGGGCTGGCGATTGACTACTGGGCCAGGAGCGATAAGGATACCGTCTGCAATCTCACCAACCACTGCTACTTCAACCTGTCCGGGCACGACAGCGGCAGCGTGGAGAGCCAGGACATCCGGCTGAACGCCTCCCGGTACACCCCCATTGTCCCCGGCTCCATCCCCACCGGGGAGGTCGCCCCGGTGGACGGTACCTTCATGGATTTGCGCCATGTCCAGCCCATTGGGGCCTGCGTCGACGAGGACTTTGAGCAGCTTGCCATAGCGGGGGGCTGGGACCACAACTGGGTCATCGACGGCTGGGATGGGGAGACGCTTCGGTCCGCCGCCTGGGCCTGGTCGCCGGATACCTGCATCGTCATGGAGACGTTTACCACCATGCCCGGCGTGCAGTTCTACGCGGGCAACTACCTGGACGGCTGCCCCGCCGGCAAGGGGGGCGCCCCCTACGGCAAGCGCCACGGCTTCTGCCTGGAAACCCAGTTCTTCCCCGACAGCCCAAACCAGTCCGAGTTCCCCTCCTGCGTGCTGAGGGCCGGGGAGGAGTACCACAGCACCACCATTTACCGCTTTTCCGCCCCCGACCCCAGGGAGCTGGATCTGTCTTAACAACGAATTCCCGCAAACCGCTCGCGCCTCATTGTGCGGTCTTGCCAAAAGAAAGAAGGAATATAATGACTGCCAACGAGAAAAAGGCGCTGCAAATCACCGCTTGCAAGGTGCGCATCGGCATCATTGAGAGCACCCATGCCGCCAAGGCGGGCCACCCGGGCGGAAGCCTGTCCTCCGCCGAGCTGTTTACCTACCTCTATTTCAAGGAAATGGACGTGGATCCCGCGGATCCCGAGAAGCGGAACCGGGACCGGTTTGTGCTGTCCAAAGGCCACTGCGCGCCGGGGCTGTACGCCGCGCTGGCGCTGAAGGGGTTCTTCCCCTGGGAGGATCTCAAGACCCTGCGTCATATCGACAGCTACCTCCAGGGCCACCCGGACATGAAGGCCATCCCCGGGGTGGATATGTCCACCGGCTCCCTGGGCCAGGGCATCTCCGCCGCCTGCGGCATGGCGCTGGCCGCCAAGAAGCAGGGCAACCCCTGCCGGATCTACACCCTGCTGGGGGACGGCGAGATCCAGGAGGGCCAGGTGTGGGAGGCCCTGATGTTCGCCCACCACTACAAGCTGGACAACCTGTGCGTGGTCATCGACAACAACGGCCTCCAGATCGACGGGCCGGTAGAGCAGGTCATGAGCCCCTACCCCATTTTGGACAAGCTGCGGGCCTTTGGCCTGGAGGCCATGGAGGTGGACGGCCACGACTTCGACGCGCTGGAAAACGCCTTCGACCAGGCCCGCACCGTGATGGGCCGGCCCTTCGCCATTGTGATGAAAACCACCAAGGGCAAGGGAGTCAGCTATATGGAGAACCAGGCGGGCTGGCACGGCAAGGCCCCCAACGACGAGCAGGCCGAGGTGGCGCTGAAGGAACTGAACGCCGAATTGGCCAGACTGGAGGCGATGTAAAATGGCGGACGTGAAGAAAATTGCCACCCGGACGGGGTACGGCGAGGCACTGAAGGAGCTGGGCGCCATCCATGACAACATCGTGGTGTTCGACGCGGATTTGGCGGGCTCCACCATGACTGGGGTGTTTGGCAAGGCGTTCCCCGACCGGCACTTCAATTGCGGCATCGCCGAGGGCAACATGATGGCCGCCGCCGCCGGGGCCGCCTCCATGGGTATGGTGGCGTTCGCCTCCTCCTTTGCCATGTTCGCGGCGGGACGGGCCTACGAGCAGGTGCGCAACTCCATCGGCTATACCCGGCTGAACGTGAAGATCGGCGCCTCCCACGGCGGCATCTCCGTGGGCGAGGACGGCGCCTCCCACCAGTGCCTGGAGGACTTTGCCCTCATGCGCTCCATCCCCGGCATGGTGGTCATGTCCCCCGCCGACGCGGTGGAGGCCAGGGCCATGGTCAAAGCCGCCTATGAGCATGACGGCCCTGTATATATGCGCTTCGGGCGCTCCCCGGTGCCCGTGTTCCACGACGAGGACAGCTTCGTCTTTACCATCGGCAAGGGCGATGTCATGCGGGACGGCACCGATGTGGCCATCATTGCCAACGGCCTGCTGGTGGCCGAGGCGGTGGAGGCCGGGAAGCTGCTGGCCCAGCGGGGCATCGAGGCTCGGATCATCAACATGGCCACCATCAAGCCCCTGGATGAGGAGCTGGTGCTCAAGGCCGCGGCGGACTGCGGGAAGATCGTCACCTGCGAGGAACACTCCGTCATCGGCGGGCTGGGCGAGGCGGTGTGCTCCCTGCTCAGCGAGAAGCGGCCCACCCCGGTGCGGCGCATCGGCACCAACGACGTGTTCGGCCACTCCGGCCCGGCGGCGGCGCTGCTGGAGGAGTTCGGCCTGTGCGCGGACAACATCGCCAAGGTGGCGGAGGAATTTGTGAGAGCTTGACCAAGTGAGAGAGCGGCCCCGAGAGGGGCCGCTCTTTTTGCCGCAGGGATCCGAAACTGAATCATTTTTCCGAAATTCTGAAAATCGTGGATTTCACCGGGAAATTCCCCTTGACAGAACTTATGTCAACCGGATCGCGGGGGAAATTGCCGAGACAGTGTTGCACAATGGTGTGGAAGTTTCTGTTGAAGTTGTGGAAGCATTGAAAACAAAGGGGTTGCCATAAAGTAGAATACGGGATGCTGATAAATGCCGCCGGATTTTGACCAATTTTATTTTGTGCGTTCCGTCAAAAATAATTTATGGACAAGGACATAAAGAGGGGGCCGCGCGGAACAAAGTTCCGGCACGGCCCTTTGCGTTTGCTCAGCGGAGCAGCGTGTTCTCCGAGGGGACGGCGTTCAGCGAGCTGCCGGTGGAGAAGTACTGCGCCAGGATGCCGGCGGCAATCTCCGCCAGGCTGCCGCCGGCGTCGCCGCCCTCCGCCACCAGGCACAGGGCGACCTGGGGATCGTCATAAGGGGCGAAGCACACGAATACGGCGTTGGTGGAGGCCGCCCTGGAGGAGGTCTCGGCGGTACCCGTCTTACAGCCCACCTCTACCGGCAGGGCGTCGAAGTAACGGGCCATGCTCCAGGTTTTGGACAGGTCGTACATCCCCTGCTTGACAGCCGCCAGATGCTCGGGATCAATGTCGATGGTGTCCAGCAGCTCCGGCTCACACACCTGGGTTACCTGGCTGTAATCGCTGGACTTGAGCTCTTTCAGAAGGTGGCATTGGTAGTGGTTGCCGCCGTTCACCAGGGTGGCCACGTAGTTGGCTAGCTGGAGGGGGGTGAACTGGTTGGTGTCCTGGCCGATGGAGGCATACATGGTCAGGCCCTCGTACCAGTCCTGGCCAAAGTGCGTGGAGGTCTCCGGGCCGGACACCCAGCCCTTGTACTCCGGGATCTCGATGCCGGTGTACTCGCCCAGGCCGAATTTTTGGGCGTATTCCCGGAGGACGGCGATGGTGGTGCGCCGCCCCACGTCGTAGAAGAAGATGTTGCAGGAGTCCTTGATGGCGTCCGTCACGGTTTCCAGCCCGTGCCGCCCGGGATAGATCCAACAGGCGGGCTGGTACGGGGGTGGATAGTAGAGGTACTTGCCGGTGCACTCCACCGTTTCCCGGGTGGTGATGACCCCTTCGGACAGGGCGGCCACGGCGGTACACATTTTAAAGGTGGAGCCGGGGGCGTACAGGCCCTGGGTGGCCCGGTTGTAAAGGGGCCTGTTCTCCGTGTCGTTGGCCAGCTCGGCGTAATTCTCCCAGAAGGTGGACAGGTCGTAGGTGGGATAGGAGGCCAGGGACAGCACCCCGCCGCTCATATCCACCACCGCCGCCGCCATGCCGCCGGGCTCCTTCTGCTTGGCGGCGTACTGGGCCAGCAGGTCCTCCACCGTGGACTGAAGGGCGCTGTCCAGGGTGAGCACCACGTTGCTCCCCGGCTCGGGCAGGGTCTGCCACTCCTGGCTGATGATGTTGTTGTTCTGATCCTTCTCGATCAGCCGGGTGCCGCTGGAGCCGTGGAGGTAGCTCTCAAAGGCCAGCTCCGTCCCGGCGATGCCGACGGTGGCGTTCGCCGGGTAGCCCAGCTCCTTGTAGTACTCCGAGGATCCGGCGGGGATGGCCCCTGTATAGCCCAGCACGTGGGCGGCGCAGTTGGTGCTGTACTTCCGGGAGGTGGACATCTCCACCCGCACCCCGCTCAGGCCGCGCTCCTTTACCTTGGTGATGAAGGTGATGTCCACCCCCCGGGCAAAGATATAGGGGTTGTTGTTCACCTCATACCGGCGCAGATACAGCTCGTACAGCACCCCGGCCAGATCCCGGTCGGCCTGGGTGACGGAGCCGCTCTGATCCAGCAGGCCGAAGGACTGGCTCGCGGCCGCCAGCGTGCCGGCCAGCGCCCGGTTACTCAGGCGCGGGGGGTTCTTTTTTTCAATCAGACCGAAGGTTTGGCACATGGTGGTCAACAGCCTGCCCGCCGTGAACTGGGCCTTGGCCGCGTCCTCCGCCCAGCCGCACTTCACCGCCAGACGGCCCAGGGATGTGGGAATGGTTGCCTCCTCCCCCTCCTCCGTCACCGACACAAAGTAGAGAGGGGTGTCGGTGGTGTACGTCCAGGGGGCGGTTTTGGAGATGGGCAGGGATTCCGACCAGGTCACCCCCTCCTCCCGGCAGATGTCCAGAAGCTGGGTGAGGATGGAGAGGCGGTCAGCGCCCATGGCGCCCCAGTCCAACTCCACATTGTAGCTCACCTCGTTGGACACCAGGACGCGGCCGTAGCGGTCCAGGATCTCCCCCCGGACGCTGTCCCCCCCCTCCCGCTGGAGGTCGCGTTGGTCGGAGTTGGTCAGGTAGCTGTCCCCGTTCACGATCTGGGTCTGGTAGAGTACGGCGGCAAAGCCCAGCAGCACGCCGCAGAACAGGGCGATGAGCAGATTGGTGCGCAGCCGGAGGCGGCGGGCCTCCCGCTCCGCCTTTTCCTCCTGGATATGGGATGGGTCGAAGGGGTTATTCATGGTAGATCCTCCCGTAGTTGACGCAGCAGAACCGGCCCGCCCAGTATACCGGCAGCGCCAGGGCCAGGGTCCACAGAAGCTCCGGCGCCGCCACCCGGAGCAGCACCTGGGGCGGAGCGGTATGGGCGATCAGGCGGCCGCCTACCGTCCACAGCTCCCAGATCAGGGCGGCGCCGGCGGAGCAGATGAGGTGGCCCAATACGTCCCGCCGGAGAACGTATTGGGTGGTCAGCCCCGCCGCCCAGCCGAACAGAGAGAGCGCGGCGATACATCCCGGGCTCAGATGGCCCAGGCTGGACATCACCGCCCCGCAGGCCCCGCCGTAGATGGCGCCGAAGGGCGCACCCTCCAGCGTTCCCCCCGCCACCGCCAGAATGGGCAGCAGCAGGGGCAGAGCGATGGGCAGCGGGCCCAGCACATAGTAGTTGACCACCGCCACCAGCCACAGGGTGAGCAGGTAGGCAGTCCATTTTAAAATAGTATCGCGTCTTGTCATAAAAGCTCACCGAATAGTGCCCAGGTGGAGCAGTCCGTGATGCGGATGTCGGCATACTGTCCAATGAGGGCTTGGTCGCCGTTGAGATGCACCAGGCGGTTGCCCGCCGTCCGGGCGGTCAGGTTGTTCCGGGGATCCTCCCCAGTCCCGTCGATGAGGCAGCGCTGGACGGTGCCGATGTAGGCCCGATGCTTTTCCAGGGAAATGCGGTTTTGCGCCTCCACCAGCCGGTCGAAGTTGGCGGATTTCTCTTCGCGGGTCTGTGGGTCGGACATTTCAGCGGCGGGGGTGCCCTTCCGGGGGGAATAGATAAAGGTGAACAGGGCGTCGAAACGTACCTCTTCAATCAAAGAGAGGGTGTCCTCAAACTCCAGGGTGGTCTCGCCGGGGAAACCCACGATCACGTCGCTGGTGAGCACCACGTTGGGAATGCGCTCCCGGAGGGCGCGCACCTTGTCCAAATACTGCTCCCGGGTGTACCGGCGGTTCATGGCCGTCAGCACACGGGTGTTCCCCGACTGGAAGGGCAGATGGATCACCGGGGCCACCTTTTCACACCTGGCCATCACATCAAACAGTTTTTCTGTGGCGTCCTTGGGGTGGCTGGTCATGAAGCGCAGGAGGAATTCCCCCGGGAGGTTATTGGCCCGCTCCAGCAGGGCGGGGAAGTCGATCCCACCCTCCAGATCCTTGCCGTAAGAGTTCACGTTCTGGCCCAGCAGGGTGATGTCCTTGTACCCCTGCTCCGCCAGCTCCCGGATCTCATTGAGGATGAGCTCCGGCTCCCGGCTGCGCTCCCGCCCCCGGGTGTAGGGCACGATGCAGTAGGAGCAGAAGTTGTTGCAGCCGTACATGATGGACACCCATGCCTTCAGCTTCCCCGAGCGGCGCACCGGGAGACCCTCGGCGATGGCGCCGTCATTTGGCTCCGTCTCAAACACCCGGCCCCGGCGCAGGTACACCCGGCGCAGGAACTCCGGGAACCGCCACAGGGCCTGGGGGCCGAACACCAGATCCACATGGCGGTAGGACTGGCGCAGGCGCTCCGCCACATGGGGCTCCTGGGCCATGCAGCCGCACAGGCAGATGATCTGGTCGGGATTGCGCCGCTTGCCGTGGACCAGGGCCCCCACGTTGCCGAACACCCGCTGCTCCGCGTGCTCCCGGATGGCGCAGGTGTTGATGACGATGACGTCCGCGCCTTTGTCGGTGTCCGTGATCTCGTAGCCCATGTCACACAGCATCCCCCGCAGCAGCTCCGAGTCGGCCTCGTTCTGCTGGCAGCCGTAGGTGTCCACATAGGCCAGGGGGGCGGGGGATTTCTGGGCGTTCAGGGCGCGCAGCTCCGCGCAGTATTCCTTCTGCCGCTGGATGTCCTCAGCGGGGATAACGGGTGTGGTTCGTTTCAAGAAAGAGCCCTCCAATAAAATTTGTGGGATAAGCCGGGAAAGTTTCCCTTGACATTTATTATGTCGCCCACAAAAGCGTGGTGTTGAGATTGTTGAAAACTTGGTGGAAGTTGTTGAAAACCTAGAGACAGCAGGGGTTTGCGCCCACGGGCCGGGGAACGGTTTGTTACAATTTTGTAACTTTTCGGGGGCAAAAAACTGGACAAATAAATTATGGGGCGCTGCCCGGCGGTGGCCTCATTGGTTAAGGCGCGCGGCGGCATAGATGCCCGCCTCGCCGGTGCCCAGGATCATCACGTCATAATTGGTGTTCATAGGGGCGCTCCTTTACCGTTTTTGCTCTGACACATAAAAAGACACTATATTATAACAAGAGAAGATTTGCCAAAGGGGAATTTCACCAAGTGAAACTCCCCCGCAAACCGAAAGTTATCGATCCATCTTATCACAATAATAATGGTTTTCCCTTAACATATCCTTCAATGAATTGAATTTGCGTTCACAAAGCTTTTCACACAAAGATAGGACTTCATCATTCCTATAATCTTTTACAACATATCTTTTTAACCCGTCTTCAAGGTGGAATAGGAAAATAACGCCCTCATCTGAAAGATACTCGTTCCAATAGCCCGCCTCTAAACATTGGCTTATAAACTGTTCCCATTCATCAGCTTTTCCCTTCGGAAACGCAATACCATAGTTGTCGCCAAATTGCTCAATTATAAAGCCGCTATCTCTCAAAGCAAGGATTTTATTGCTAATTCCCATAACGTAAGAATAATACATGATGACTACCTCTAACGATTTGTCAAATTGATACGAGCAAAGTATATCATAGAGCCGGACGGCATTCAACCCCTTTTTATAAGCCTTGATAGCAGTGGCAAGCAATGCGCCGGCATATACCCGGCGCTGCTCCCTGCCGTACAGGCGGATATTTGTTTGGACGCATAATTTACCTTTTGTTTAGAAATGCTATGGGGGATAAGGAGTGGAGAGCATGGGTATTTTCGGGACAAAAAAGCAGACGCCGCCCCCCCATCCCCGGCAGGAGCCGCGGTATGACTGCCCTGTCACGGCGGACGCCATCGCCAACGTGTTTGACCGGTGCGCCGACTTCAACCGCCGGACGCTCTACCTGAACAACGACCCCCGGCGGCAGGTGGAAATGCTGTTTATCGCCGGACAGGTGCGCAACGAGCGGGCGTGCGACTACGTGCTGCGGCCCCTGACCCAGAACGAGGCCCTGCGGAACGCCCCGGATATGGACGCCGCCTTCGACCTCATGGAAAAGGGCGGGCTGTACTCCCTGGTGGTTCAGAGCCGGGATAAGGCGGATCAGGTGATCTTCGATATGATCGACGGGTCGGTGGCCCTGTTTTTCCCGGGAAAGGACAAGGTGCTCACCCTGTCGGCGGGGACGGAGGAAAAGCGCTCCGTGTCCGACCCGGAGAACGAGCCCGACGTGAAGGGGGCCAAGGACTCCTTTGTGGAGAGCGTGCGCACCAACACCTCCCTGGTGCGGCGGCGGTTCCGGGCCCCGGAGCTAAAGATCGAGGAGCAGGTCGTGGGGCGGCAGTCGGTGACGCCGGTGGACGTGTTATATGTGGACGGCATCGCCAACCCGGACCTGGCGGCCCAGGTGAAGGCCAAGCTGGAGCAGATCGACATCGACGCGCTGCTGATGACGGGCAACCTGGAGCAGTATGTCGTCGACGAGAGCCACACGGCCTTTCCCCTGACGGCTTACACCGAGCGGCCCGACCGCTTCTGCGCGGCGCTGGCGGAGGGCCGGGTGGGGGTGCTGGTGGACGGCATCCCCATGGGTTGGCTGTTCCCCGCCACCCTGGACAGCTTTTTCCGCACGGGACAGGACCGGAGTACCAGCTGGGCGGTGGCCGGGGCGCTGTCCGTGCTGCGGTATGTGTGTATGCTCATCACGCTGTTTCTGCCGGGGCTGTACGCGGCGGCGGTGCTGTTCCACCCGGAGCTGATCCCGGTGAAGCTTACCCTGTCCATCATTGCCGCCAAGGCGGACGTGCCCTTCTCCACCCTGACCGAGATCCTGGTCATGCTGCTGGCCTTTGAGGTCTTGCAGGAGGCGGGGCTGCGCCTGCCCTCCTCCATCGGGCAGACGGTGTCCATTTTGGGCGGGCTGGTGGTGGGCTCGGCGGCGGTGGAGGCAAAGCTGGTGTCCCCCGCTGTGCTGGTGGTGGTGGCCATCGCGGGCATCGCCGGATACACCGCCCCCAGCCAGGACTTCGCTGGGGCGCTGCGCATCTGGCGGTTCGGGCTGACCATCGCCGGGGGGCTGACAGGGCTGACGGGCCTGGTGCTGGCGGGGCTGGCGCTGGTGTACCGGCTGGCCATGCTGGAGACCTTTGGCATCGCCTACTTGACCCCCTTTGCCTCCAACGCCGGAAAGCAGAAGGAGGGGCACGTGGTGCTGCGGGAGCCGCTGCCCGAGGTCAAGACCCGGCCCGACTACTTGAATACGGAGAACAGGAGGAATCAGGGGTGAGAAAATGGCTGCTGCTGGCGGTGGCGCTGGCTGTGCTGCTGGCGGGTTGGCGGCCCGCGCCCAAAGAGCCGGAGGGCCTGGGCCTGGTGCGGGTGCTGGGGGTGGACGGCGCGGGGCCGGTCACCCTGACGGCGGTGTGCGGCGGGGACGACCAGGGGGACCAGGACCGGGGGTGGTACACCGGGGAGGACTTTGCCCAGGCATTGGAGGGCCTGCCCTGGTCCGGCCAAAAGGAGCTGTCCTTGACCAGTGTCTCTTATATAATAGTAGGGCGGGACGTGGAGCTGAAGGAAATCCTGCTGGCCGTCCTGCGCAACGAGGAGCTGGGGGCCTCCGCCACCGTGTGGCTGGCGGAGGAAGGGGCCGTGGAGCTGCTGAACTGCTGCTACGACCCGGCCTCCGGGCTGGACCTGCTTGCCCGCCGGGGAATCGAAGCTCCCACAGTGGTGGAGGCGCTGGCCGCGCTGGAGCATGGCGAGGTTCTGACGCTGCCCCTGCTGGCCGGGGACGTGCCTGTCCTCATTGATTGGGAAGAATGGAGGGGGTTGGCGTGAAAAGCGAAAAGCTGTCGACCCGCCAGCTGGCGGTGGCGGTCATGGTGGGCGGATTGTCCATCGGCGCCGCGGCGGCGGGCCGGACGGACTGGCGGTGGCTGCTGGCCAGCGTACCCATCGGGGTGCTTGTGGGGTGGGGGCTGCTGCGCCGGGTAGGACGCCGGCCTCTGCATCCTATATTAAACGCGCTGTATGGCATTTGGGCGGTGGCGCTCATGGCGGACGTGCTGCGGCGGACGGCGGATCGCGTCCAGGCGGCGTCCGGGAACCGGGAAAACACCGGCTGGCTGCTGGTGCTGCTGGCGCTCCCGCTGATCTGGATGGGCTGGGGGAAGGCGGCGGCCTTCTTCCGGGCGGTGGAGATCTTCTGGCTGGGGGCGTTGGTGACGGCGGGGGCCATCCTGCTGCTGGGCCTGCCCCGGGTGGAGTGGCGGTGGGTGATGGAGCCCGCCGGAAACTGGTGGGAGTCCATGCTGGCGGGAGTAAATGTACTGTCCGCCGGACTGTTTGTCCTGCCACATTTATATAAGGTCAAGGAAGAACCGGGCGGAACCCATTGGGGACTGATGTGGCTGGGGGCGCTGGGCCTGCTCTCCGCCGCGCTGGGCCTGTTGACGGCGGGACTGCTCAGCCCGGCGGTGGCGGCGCAGGTGGACGTGCCTTTCTTTGCGGCGGCGGGACTGCTGGGGGACAGCGCCCGGTTGGAGGGGCTGGTATCCGCCCTGTGGCTGCTGCCCGACTTGACGCTGGCGGGACTGCTGGCCCACGCCTGGGGGGAGCGGCGGTGGCCCGCACTGGCCGTTATCGCGGCGCTGGGGCTGGCGCTTACGGGAATTACGGAGCGGCTGCCGGGGATCGCGGCGCCTGTGGGCTGCCTGATCCTGGTGGTTTTGACCGCGGCGCTCCCTCTGGAAGGGAAGAAATAGTGGTTGGGCTCGCCGGAAAGTGCAACATTTTGTGGTCAGAAAAAATCCAAGAAAAAAGGATAGAAAAAAGCGAAATTAGGTGTTGACAAAGACGCGAAGGTCTGGTATAGTAACTGAGCGCTCAGGAGAGAGCAAGGTTTCCAGCGCTGGCAAAAATTTTTTGTTAGACAGCGAAAAAACCTCTTGACAAACCCTGAAAAGCGTGCTAGAATAATGGAGTTCCGCATGACAAGGGAAACCGAAGTTCGGCGGACTCGCTTGCACCTTGTAAATTAAACAACGAAGAAACACGAAGCACCAGAAGGACTTGAGTCCTTCAGGAAACTGTCGTAAAG